>CAISZK010000476.1 GCA_903889915.1 uncultured Bacteroidota bacterium | reverse complement strand
TGACAGGATGATCATGCAACTTAAACGCAGTAGCAAATTAAGCAATCTTGCAGGCCTTGTGGTGGGAGGTATGACTGAAATGAGAGACAACGAAATTCCATTTGGTAAAAATGCCATTGAGATAATTCTTGATGCAGTGGAGGATTATGAATATCCCGTCTGTTATGACTTTCCTGCCGGACACATTGATGATAACAGGGCGTTGATATTAGGAAGAGAAGTTGTCCTTGATGTTTCCGGCGAAAATGTGAGAATGACCTTTTCACATTATTGATTTTTGATTTGAGATTTTTGATTTGAGATTTATTAAAATCACCAATGACCATCAATGACCACCAATGACCATCAATGACCACTAATAACCATCAATGACAACCAATGACCATCAATGACTAATGACTAATGACAATTGACTAATTATGGCAGAACACAATGATTTTGGCAAGATGGGTGAAGAAATGGCCCAAAAGCACCTGCTGGCAAAGGGTTATAAGATCATTGCGACCAACTGGCGATTTGGAAAAGATGAAATTGATATTGTCGCAATGCATAATTCATTTCTTGTGATCGTTGAAGTAAAAACCAGGAGTACTAATTTTTTCGGCGACCCTGAAGAAGCTGTTACAAATAAAAAGAAGAAATTCCTTGTCCGTGCTGCAGATGCCTATATCAATATTCACAATGTTGCTGAAGAAGTAAGATTTGATATAATTTCAATCGTTGTTACAGGCCCTCATTGGGAGATCAACCATATTGAGGATGCGTTTTATCCGACGATAAATTGAAACATGTTTTCAATCATAGCGGAAATTATTTTTGATAGAGTTTTCAAATATCTTGAAAACAGGTGGTGACGAAACTACAATATCTGGCTTGTTCAGGCAATTATGTACGGGCACTTGCATAGAGTGAGTGGAGAAGGGTATTTCAAATTTATGCTAAAATAAAAGTTCGACTTTGTGATTGACAATTTTTCACATGCACTCTTTAGGAGACTGAGGGCAAACTTGCTGACGAGCATAATCATTGTCTGATTTTATTTAAATTGCTATTCAAGAAAAAATCTCCATTTAAGTATTGTCAAATTAATTTCAGGAGGTATTACTTCATTATATCGAAGTAATACCTATTGACAACGATCTCTTACATCACGATAATGATCTCTTATTTCTTGATAACGAAGTAGTATTTCTTGACAACGATCTATTACTTCGTGATAACGAAGTAGTACTTCTTGACAGCGATCTCTTATTTCGTGATAACGAAGTATTACTTCTTGATAACGATCTATTACTTCGTGAGAGCGAAATAAGATACTGTTTTAATGAGGGAAAAAACTTCGATAATTATAGGGCAATGAATAGTGAGGGATTTATATGATTAATGGCAGGTCTTCAAAATGCTTGTATCATCTTCGAAAAATAAGTCATTTTGCAATGCAATATAGATCCTTCGATTTAATTCTTTAATTTACAAGGCTATTTTTTGATAAGCACATTGACTATTGACTATTGACCAATGACTAATGACCAATGTCCAATGACCCTAATTACTTTTTAAGGTGTATTTTATGGAAGTTTCAATTACATTCAGATCACTTGTGGCCAGGTTTATTTGAAAGCCCAAACCAAAAGTCAGGTTTTTTTCCTGCGTACCTATTCCCAGGAACAGTCCATTTTCTGATAAATTATCGTTGGTTAATTTGTAACCCGCACCCAGCAATATCCTGTGAAAAAATTCTTCACCCATAAAGCTGTATCTTATTTTTTTCCCGACATAATAATTGCTGGCAAAAAGTGTATAGCTGTTGCCCTGGTACTGGCACAGCATATTGAAATGAATAAATGAACCGTGGGAGTCATTCTTTGCATAATGGTAGCCAAACTGGGCATTGTATTTTCTTTTTAATGTAACCGGCGTATTGTTTCGATAATTGATCTTTGGTTCAAACAGGTGATCAACGGAGAATCCCACAAAATAACGCTTTGAGTTAAGCAGTATGCCTCCTGCAAGATCGAAAGCGTCTTTGTTTGCTGCCACAGTATCATGAGCAAGGTTCACCACATTTTCATGATTGTGGATATAGCCGGGTTTCAGAGAAGGAGAGAGGTTGAATTTCTTTCCTATCCTGAGCTTGGGAGCATACACAGCGCCAATGTAGCCTGCCGAACCATTGCCGGGAATGATCTTATTGAAATAAGCCATGAGACCCACGCCTGTCTGTAAGGAATCAAGGTAAGTGTCGAACGAGAAATAATAAGAATAAACTCCGGGATTGTAATGTTCAAAATCACTGTCGGTAAAATTGCCCGAAAACGAAGATCTGCCGTTTATGCCGGCGAATGAAGGATTGTAATAAGTAGCTGTTGAAAAAATGTGATTGTAATGAATATCCTCCTGTGCGTTCAACTCAACATGAATTGCCAGGATCATCACTAAAACCAGGATCTTTGTTTTCATGACTTCTTACAATCCATTGTAATTTAAATGCTGTACAATGATGTTTTTGCTTTTTTTCTTTTTGTGCTGAATTTTTGGAATATTTCCCGCTGTGGTTTTTTTCACAGTATCATTGTTGACATTGGTTTTTCTGGTGTTGTTTTCAGCAGTGGTGTCATTTTTTGGTGTAACAGTAGTTGTGATATGGGTGTCGTTTTTTGCAGCAAATGCTGAATCTTTTTTTAAGGTTTGCGTAGGTTTGACGGCCATTTCCTGCCTGCCATTCTCCTGTTGTTTTATTGATGGAGTTTCTTGTTGTTTCTCACTATTATTCATCAAAGCTACAACAGGCATTTGGTCTTTTTCATTGTCTTTAGTGTTGTAAAATGCATTTGCATTATTTTGTGATGAATTGTCTTTGCTCTCAATAACTGTTGAATTTGTTTGAACAGCAGGTTTGATATAGTTGTCTGCAATGTCGGTGGATTGTGGATTTTGAGAAGATTTATTTAACTCACTTGAGTGGAGAATAAGGATAGGGATGAGCACAATGCTTGTCAGCACTGATAGTACAATAAGGATATTGTTCAGTGTAAACCAGAAATTATTTTTTTTGGCAACAGGGAGCGCCTTGTCCAACTGCTTTTCAAAATTATTCCAGTGCTCAGGCTTGTAAACCCTCGAACTCTTCTCGTGTTCAAGGATCTTTTCTTTAAACATTTTATCAATATCTGTTTTATTCATGCTTGCTGCATTGTTAAAGTGAGTTTTTCTTTTAATATTTTTCTGCTTTCAGACAAGTACCATCTTGAAGTACCTTCGCTGATGTTCATCTTTTCGGCAATTTCTTTGTGAGAGAATCCTTCAATTGCAAAAAGATTAAATACTATCCGGTATGCAGGAGGCAGTTCCTGTATTGTTCTGTAAAGTTCTTCAGTGTTTCCTGAATCAATAATATCAGTCTCAACGTAGGTTGGTTCCTCTTTATATTCTTCCACATACTGCAAGGTTTCCTTGTAGGTTTTATTCAGTTTTAAATGATCCAGCGCCTTGTTGACAACGATTCTCCGCACCCATCCTTCGAAACTTCCTTCACCTTTGTATTGATGAATATTTTGAAAAAGACTGATAAATCCGTCATTCAAAACCTCAATTGTTTCTTCATCATTTTTCACGTACCTCCGGCAAACAGCATACATCCTGTCAAAGAAATTTTCATAGACCAGCTTCTGAGCCGTCCTGTCGTTTTTCTTGCAACGTTCTATAATATCTTTGCCAATGATCAACATCAGGTGACGATAGTTTGTAAAGTTTAAAAGTTTGTAAAGTTTGTAAAGTTTATAAAGTTTTTAATGTTTGTAAAGTTTATAATGTTTGTGGTTTCTTATGCTTTTTCGGTAAATGAATACTTTATTTGAGTCCACTTGGATAAGTCTATTTCACCACTAAAACTCTAAAACACAAAATTCCACAAAAATTATTTTACTGGTTTTTATTATTTTGTGTAGTTTCGTGTATTGGTTTTTTTGTGGCATTTTTTCCTTTTTTACATTTCGGAGCAGTCTCAAATTTTCAATCCCTAATTTCTATACTTTTTATTCAACAACAAATATACGTAACAATTAAACTGATTCAATTATTTATTCAAAAAAAATGAAATAATCGTGTCTGTCCTGATCCAATTTTATTCTCAATTTTCATCAACTTCTGACCTCTCTAATGACCAATGACTATTGACCAATGACCATTGACCATTGACCATTGTCTAAAACGCCGGACACACAATTCTCCGGATATGTTTTATCTTGGGAGGACAACCAAACTGCAAAGCAAAAGAAACTTCGTGTGCCCCGCCACTGGCATCAGTAAGACTTGAAACAGTTAGATCATAACTATACCCAATTTTCACAACGCTTGTTTGAATGCCCACCAAAGCAATAAATGCATCAGGATTGTTGAAGCCCTGCCTGAACCAAAGCCCGCCAACAAAAGGATATTTGCTGAAATACAAGCCATAATTCATCTGGTTAAAGTCCTGTTGTTTCATAAATAAAAGGTTAGGTGAAATTGTAGGGTCTTCAATTCTTCTCCGTCTGTGATGCTCCAGGTCAATGATGCCGCCTGCATGGACAGTGTATCTTCTGGGCAATTTGCTTACAGACATAAATCCTTCATTGGGTTCAGTCAAATGATCCACTGCAAATCCTGCAAAGAACCTGTCGCTATACACAAGCAGTCCCGAAGCGAAATCAGCCATACTCTTCACTAGAGTTGCAGGCATTATTTCTTGAGTATTAAAAATAAATCCGTATCTGGGACTTATCTGGTCGCCGAAAGTAAGTTTGCTCCAGTCAAGATTCACCTGGTAGTAGGATGCTTTAAACCCTGCTTTGAGTGAAAAATATCTGTTGATAGGCGTGCTGAACGAATAGATGCCGCTGATCATGGTTGTCTTCAGAGTTCCCTGTCCGGCATTGTCAGTGTAAGCCATTATCCCAACACCTCCGGATAGATTTTCAATATACTGATCATACGAGGCGCAATAGGTAACATAGGTTCCGCTGATGGAAGGCCATTGATTGCGATAGTTCATCACCAGTCTCGGACATACTGAAGAACCTGCAAATGCAGGGTTCAGATAAAGAGGGTTTGCATAAAACTGTGAGAAATGCGGGTCCTGTGCAAGAATGGTTATTCCTGTGAAAAGAAATATTCCAATGAGAGAGTACTTGATTTTTTTCATAACAAAAGTTTTTAGTAAATAATTTTCCTGTTAAACAAATGTTGATTGATGGCTTCTGTAAGGATAGACGATTCTCGATTTCGAAACGTTGGTAAGAAGGAATAAAATTTGAAAAAATAAATAGTCAATTGTCAATCGTCATTAGTCAATTGTCAATTGTCAGAGAAATTGAAAGCAGAAGTGTGAAAAATTAAAGAGTTGATGAATACAACAATTGTTGCCAGTACTCGCTATTTATGAAATGATTTAATTTTCGCAGGTTTTATTGGTGGCGCTTATATTGTTTAGGAATGAACGATTAATTCTGTTCTGTTTATTTCAATTAGTGAGTTTTCTTCAATAGATTTAATAATTAAACCAATATTGTTTTCGAAAATACTTAATAACTCACTGTTTTTAATATTGCCGGTATTAATCATTATTAATTTTTGAGGAATTCCTTTGAGAAGGAATGATTCCAAAAAATCGCTATCTTTAGTAATTATGATTCGTCCTTCTTTTTCGGATAGTGCAATGATTTCAGAATCTTTTGTATTGTTTTGTTCAGGAAAATCTATTGTATGAACTGAATCATGTCCTGAGTAATTCAGTAAATGTGAAAGGGATTTTGGTAGTTGTGCGTCAACAATGAATTTCACGATGCAGTTTTGTATATGCTTTTAACCTGGGTTAGTTTGGCTGCATATTCAATGCAGGCAAGTAAATCTTCTTTATTAAGATCTGGGTAATCAGATAAAATTTCTTCATTAGTCATCCCGGAAGCTAAAAGCTCAAGCATTGATTCAACAGGGTAGCGCAGTCCTCTAATGGTAGGTTTACCGTGACAGATATCAGGGTTGATTGTTATTCTTGAAATCAATGATTTTGTCATAGTTATTAAATTTGAAACAAAATTAATATAAAATCACTGAATTGCCAAATTTGATTACATGATTTGTTTTGCCAAATTGTATAAAAATTTCGAAACTAATAATTGCTTTCCAATACTTTGCGGGTCTTAATACCTTAAGGACTTAGCGGCAATTTTGTATGATTTTTCTTTTCAAAGTGGACTCAATAATAAAAAGGAAATCTCAAATCACATTTTTCTCCAACTCCTTATACCACTCACTTCCGTAATTTCTGATAAGCGGTTCTTTGAGGAATTTATATACAGGAACATTCAGGTCCGTTCCGTTGGTGCAGGCAAAATGACAGATTTCCCAGGCATGATAGTTCACTGCATCAATATCCCTGTATTTTGTAATCCTCACCGGATAAAGATGACATGAGATAGGTTTTTTGAAATTGATTTTTCCTTCAAGAAAAGCTTTCTCAATCGCACATTTGGCAATGCCACCATCGAAGTAAACGTAAGCACAATATTTGTCTTTTCTTACAAGGGGTGTAAGAAGATCCTTCTTGTCGCCATATTCGAAAAAGCCGTGTTTCTTAATTGTTTTCACTCCTTTTTCAGTCATGTATTCTTTGTACAATGGATAAAGTTCTTCAAGAATGGGGATCTCTGATTCTTCAAGAGGAGCGCCTGCATCTCCTGCCACACAACATTCACCTTTGCATTTTGAAAGATCACAGACAAACTTTTTTTCGACAATATTCCGCGATATCAGCGTATTTTCAATAACTATCATGCGGCAAAAATAATCATTTATTGGTGCATAACCGGGCAAAATATTTTATCAAGTCATTAGTCAATTGTCATTAGTCATTAGTCAATAGTCAAGATCCTGCAATTTCAAAGTTAAGAAATGACAATTATTGACAATTAATGACCATCAATGACCACCAATGACCACCAATGATCACCAATGACCAATGACCAATGACTATTGACCAATGACCATTGACCAATAACCATTGACGAATTAGAAGTATGCTCTCAACTGCACACTCCCGACATGAATAGTTTTTACATCCTGCGATTTTCGCCCTTCATAATTAAGTGTGAGTTGTAGATTGCCCGACAGGTTTCGCTGATAGGATAATGTCCAGGTTGCATTGTTACCCGATTTCAAACCTTCAAGCATTTCATAGGCCACAGGCGTACTTTCATCACTGTTGTATTTTATTCTTACATAGGACACCTTCATCAGCAAACTGCCTTTTGAAAGTACGTTGTATTTAATGTCAACACCTGCATCATTGAGGAAGGCTTTTTCTCCGATCACTCCTTGTTTGTTTTTTTTATCAGTATAGGTGTAGTTAAGAGCAATCCTGAACGACACATTAGGCTGATAGCTGAACACAGGGCCTAATTCAGAATTTACAATATCAAAATCACGCGTGGTCAGATAATCTGAATTGCTTGTTTTTTCACCGGTATTGTATTTTGTGGTAAAAGAAAATTTACGGCTGATATTCCATTTCACATTCACTTCATGACTGAATGCGGAGCGGGAATCAAAACCATCAACGAGCAGGATTTTATTTCTGCTGTCGGAATATTCATAATCCATACTGAATACAGCGCTGCTGCGGTTAAAATAAAAAGAGTTTCGCAGTGCAGAGCTGGTTGAAAGCAGTGTGGTGTCGCTGATCTCATTCATGAATGGGTTGTATGCTTTGAATCCATTGTTGCTGGTATTTTTGTGGTCAATACTGTAAGTGGCCTGATCTGAAAACCGCGAAAGGAATTTTTTAAATCCTTTTGCAGTGACCCATGATGTCACCGGGCTTAATGTAAATACTTCATTGAATTGATTGGTGTAACTCTTCACATACTGGTTGGTCGGTGTATAAACGCGTATATAATTTGCAATACCGGGGATAGTGGCTATTTCAAATTCATCCAGTTGCTGAACATTGTCATGATTGTAGTCTGTCCAGATATAGATCCCCTGTCCGGGCGTAACCTGTAGGTAAGAATATTCTTTCTTCACTTCAAGTCCGGAACCAATTTCATAATAAGTTGATGAGGATATTGCACCTTTAAATAACTTCACGTTGTACTGAAGGCGGCTCAGTAATGATTTATCATCCTTTTGTGCAGTAAGTGAAGAGTCGTTTACCTGCAACTTTCTGTAGGTGTTGGTTATTGAAAGTTTATTGTTTGCTTTCTTCAGCATTTCAAATGATACACCAACATCCTGTGCAGTGGTGGCAAGGTTCAATGAATTTTTCAATGGGAGTTGATCAACTCTTCTTTTATAAAATAGAGTGTATTTGGTTTTCGATGTATCCGGATTGTTGATGTAGCCTTCAAGCTGATTGTAGGAAAAACTATTCTGCTGCAGGGAATCAGTATTTAATTTAAAAAATGTATTGTACTCCTGTTCTTCTTTTACCCCGACAATGATTCGTTTGAATTTCTTACTAAATCCTGCATTGCTGCGGATAAAGCGGGTTGAACTAAATTTATCTTTTGATGTCAGATAACTTCCGTTGAATGTGAGAAGGAAACCTTTTTTCCCCAGGTTGGCATTCAAAACATTTTGCAGACCGGTGTACTGTGAGCCGGCAAAGAAAGAACGAAACTGATACGAAGTGAAATTGCTTTTTTTATCAGCGAGTGTAAATTTTAATGAAGAGATATTCTCATTTGAATTAACGATGATATTTGAAAGGTTCCAGTCGCGGTCAAATTCTACATCACGATAACGGTCAATTGGAGTGAAGTTTTTATCAGTAAATTCATTGTCGGCTTCCGAAGTTAGAGACCATCCTGTAGAGTCTTTTTTATTCAATGGCAGCACATTTTTTATTTTCGTTTTGACACCGTAACCTAAGTCGTTTCCTTTGTCGGCTGTAGAAAAAAGATTAATGTCGTTATTACTCATAGCAAGTTCAACGGATGCTTTCGTTCGTTTCGAAATGGCATATTCTGTCGAAAGGGTAGCCATCTGTTTTTTCTTAGGAGTTACAAGCAACACCACCGGTTCATAGTTTCCCTGCTTTATATTGGCAATAGGAGCTACCCATTTAAATACTCTTCCGTTGGCTGTACTTTGAATTTGCACATAATTACCTTTATTTGCACCTACAATTGAAAAGCCAAGCTGATAGTGGGCGCTGTCAGGATTGGTGGAATAGACATATACCGGGTAATAAACAACTCCGGCTACTGTGTCATAGGTCTTTTTATAAAGTACCTGGGCATTGGTGAAAGCAATACTGTCGGCATAAGGAACCACTGCCTGGTTGATACTGTCGCCAACCTGTGCCAGCAACTGTTTATCCTGCGTTGACAATGCCTGCTGAATGGGTTGATTCTTTATGTCCTGTTCTGAAAAAAAGTTAAAATGCATGGTTAACTTTTTTGTTGAATAATCAGTGCCTGCATAGAAAAGTGAACGTGCATAGTTCATATCTGAATACTCAAATTCAATGCTGATGCGGCTGTCTTTTGTTATCAATCGCTTTGTAGTAAATGTGAGTTCGGCGGTATTGTAATCAATGGTGTAATCATTTTCCTGACCACGCACCATTTGCAACCCGTCAATATAGACCTTTTCGCTGCCTGAAAGCACAATAATGTAAGTTTCATTATCAGCTCCTGTTAGTTTATACGGTCCCTGATTTCCTTCTATTCCTGTAAAGGTATTCTCTGTGTATTTACCCTTGGATATTGCTGCAGCGCCTTTGATGGTCATTGTATTTTTTTTCTTCTTATCTGCCGAAGTCAGAAAAGAAGTTGTAAAACTTCCTCCCTGTGCTTTTTTATAGAAGTTCATGAAATAGCTTTGCGGACGGGTAAGTTCAAAATCACCGGCAGTGAGACTGGATCTCTTTGACGACAATTGAATAAAAACCTTATCGAAATCCTGTATCTGTTGTGTGTTTCCGTCAGGCTGAACAGGAACATTGTTGTCAGTGATTGCAGCGAGAACAGTAATGTCCTCACTTAGTTTCCCTGACAATTGAAGATTAAAACTTGAATTGACCACCACATCCTGGCTGTTGCCAATCGTGACTCCTCTTGAAATACTACCATTTTTATTTAATCCTCCCAATTTAAAAATATCTAAAGTCTGATCTTTATCGGTAAAAGAAAATGGATTTAAAGTGCCTGTTTTGTCTTTCACTGTCATTCCAATGTCCTTATGTTTGCTTAGAAGTGAGAAATTGTAAGGGAACACCCTGTAGTATATCATCAGAACCGGCTGATGGATTGAAACGAGAGGTTTCAGCAATATTAACGCTTCAGGATAGCTGATGTAATAATGCGTGCTGTCAATTTGTTTTCCTGTGCTGTCTCTTACAACAAGTGAGCCCGGAATGATGCTCAATGTGTCAAGATGAATTGTGTCTGATTTTACAATGATCTTTGAAAAACGATAATTGCTGCACTGCTGCGCAATACCAATGAGCGGAAGCAAGATGAGAATGTGAAGAAATATTTTTTTTGCAAACTTCAAGACAGCAACAGTTTTAGCGTACAACGAAGAAATGTGAGAAAATAGTATTCGCGTAAGCAAAGATAAATGTTAATTTGGAATTGTCATTGGGTAAAAGTCAAAAGTCATAAGTCATAAGTCATTGGTCACTGGTCTGCCGCCTATAAAACAAATATCGGATTTCAACAGTAATTACTATTGACTAATGACGATTGACCAATGACTAATGACCATTGACAATTGATGGTTTCCTCAGATAAAAAATTAGACTTTTACTAATAAAACTTAATTCTCTTTTGAATACTATACCTGATTATTGAAAAATATGTAATTTTGCACGACGTTTAAAACAATAACATTTAAATTAAAAGATATGATAAAGGTTGGAATCAATGGATTCGGAAGAATTGGAAGAATTACATTCAGGCAGATTTTAAAACGCAACGATATTGAGGTTGTTGCAATTAATGATTTAACAGACAGTGCAACTCTTGCACATTTATTAAAATATGACTCCATTCACGGTCGTTTTCAGGGAGATGTTTTTGCTGAAGGAGAATACCTTGTAGTTAACGGAAAAAAGATAAAGATCTTTGCTGAAAAGGACCCTGCGAACCTTCCATGGAAGGAATTGAATGTATCTACAGTCATAGAATCAACAGGTGTTTTCCGTAACAGGGAAAAACTTACAAAGCATATAACTGCAGGAGCAAGTAAAGTGATACTTTCAGTGCCTGCAGATAATAAGGACGACGTGGATCTAACAGTTGTAATTGGAGTCAATGATGAAAAATTAAAACCGGAACACAAACTTATTTCGAATGCATCATGTACCACCAATTGTTTAGCTCCTGTAGCAAAGGTTTTGCATGAAAACTTTGGCATTGTGCGTGGTTTGATGAATACGATACATTCATACACCAACGACCAGGTAATTCTTGACTTTCCTCACAAAGACCTTCGCAGGGCAAGAGCTGCTGCAATGTCTATCATTCCAACAAAGACCGGTGCTGCAAAAGCAGTGGGTTTGGTAATTCCTGAGTTAGATAAAAAACTTGACGGTTTCTCCATGCGTGTACCTACTCCTGATGGTTCAGTTGTTGATCTGACATGCGAGCTTTCAAAAAATGTTACCAAAGAAGAGATCAATGAGGCAATGAAAAAAGCTTCTGAAGGTCGCCTGAAAGGAATACTTGAATATTGCACCGATCCAATTGTCAGCACCGATATTATCGGCAATTCTCATTCATCAATTTTTGATTCTTTACTTACACAGGTTATCGGCGGTAATTTTATCAAGATTGTTTCATGGTATGATAATGAATTGGGATATTCAACAAGGTTGGTTGATCTCGTTAAGCTGGTATCATAATTTTTTCCGGATTTTCAATGTACACAATGGGATTTTCTTTCGGGATAATCCCATTGTTCATTTATAAATGCTGAGTTATTAATTAAATTTACCTTTGTGCTGATATTTTTTCAAAAAAGAAATAACTTTGAAAGCCGCTTCAATAAATCATATTAAACAGGAACTCGAAACGCTACCTCCCGAAAAGGTTCTTGGACTTTGTATGCGGTTGGCAAAGTATAAAAAGGATAATAAAGAGTTGTTGAGTTACCTGCTTTTTAGTGCGCACGATCAGGAAGCTTTTATTTCGGATATTAAAATAGAAATTGATGAACAGTTCGAAACAATGAACAGGAGTAATTTTTATTTTGAGAAAAAGACAGTGCGGAAAATACTGCGTTCGATCAACAAATACATCCGCTATTCCGGTTCAAAGCAAGTCGAAGTTGAACTGCTCATTTATTATTGCAGCAAACTGAAGAAATCAGGAATACCGATAAGTACAAGCGTAGTTTTGAGCAATCTTTATTCAAACCAACTGAGCAAAATAAAGAAGGCCTTGTCAACACTGCATGAGGATCTGCAATATGACTACAATAAAGAGTTTGAAACGCTGGTTTGACAATTGTCAATAGTCAAAAGTCAATAGTCAATTGTCAATTGTCAAGGGTCAATTGTGGAATGTTACTTTGGTAATTATTCCGGGCAATAGGTCCTTCTTATCTTGCCCAAAGCTTGCCGGTGCTAACATCGTGACAACTGTTGCATGAACCGGTAGTAATAGATTGCAACATATTTTTCACTTTCCCGTCGGTGCCGGTTACGCTTGGATAAAGACCACCGGTGAAATCAACTGTTGCAGTTGTATAAAAATTGCCAAGTGCATCACCATAAACGGTAGCTTTGAGAGATCCTGTTGCATTTATTCCGGAATAAAGTGTTATAGTTGCATTGGCATACGTATTTTGTTGTAAACTGTCGTAAACAGTTCCTGCTACAGTAAACCAACCAGTACCACTTCCACCGCTTTTGTGGCACTTCATGCAATCTCCATTCATGTTTTTACTAGCGTTTCCACCTGCTGAACTGATCTCTGTTTTATCTTTTTTACAGGAAATAGTAAGTGTAATTACGCTTATCAAAATGATGAGTATTGCTGCAGTAAGTTTTCTCATAAATATTCAATTTGAGGATTAATAATTTTGGGTGTTAAATTTTTATATTGCTGCAAAGATAATACAAGGTTTGATGAAAAATTGTACGAATGTTTCTATTTAACAGAACTTTAACATGCAGGGATGGCGAAGGATGTGCTATTGGTCTAGGATATAATTGTAAACGATCAAACATTCCATCAACGGAGATCTATGGTTTATCAATGATACAAATATGAAAGTGCTGTCAGGAAATAACGGCTACTTGTGAATCAACTTCTCTTTGATATGAAGTTGCCGCAACTTGGCATATTTAAGAAAAGCGGCATGAGCAGAGATACGGCTGATGACAAAGCCGGTGTATCCATCAAGAAACCCCAGTTTTAAAATAAAATCGCGGATAAACTTAAACACAGGGCTGAAATAAATTTTTAATAAACTTGCTTTCCTTCCCATTTTAAAAAGAGCATTCGCACTGATATCTGTAAATTTATTCACCTGGTTCAGATGATCGGTAAGCGTGTAATAGGAGTAATGCAGGATATCACCTTTCAGTTGGGAAACGGTTGCGCCTTTATCCATGTCGTACCTATCATGAGGATTCACGCCATCCCACTTGCCTTTTGTGCTATCCCATAAACGAAATTTGGTGTCAGGATACCAGCCGCAATGATGCACCCATTTGCCACAATAATTTGTCAGGCGGTTCATTGAATAACCATCGAATTGTTTATTGTTTTTCACTTCAGCAATTGACTTCTCCAGCTCTTCTGACAAAGCTTCGTCGGCATCCAGAGAAAGGATAAAGGGATATTTTGCCTGGGTGATTGCCCAGTTTTTTTGTTCAATATGTCCGGGGAATTCATGCAACACAAAACGCGCGCCTTTGGCTTCAGCAATTTCTTTTGTTTTATCAGTAGAAAAGGAATCCACAACCACAATGTCGTCAGCAATTCTTTTCACAGAATCAATACAGCGGGCAATGTTCCGCTCTTCATTGAATGTGATAATAACTACTGAAAGTTGTGGCATCTGATTTTAATTTTAATAGTCATTAGTCATTAGTCATTGGTCATTGGTCATTACAAGCATGTCATTTTAAAGTCCGTACTTTGCAACAACAAACCACAAACAACAAACCACTAACATTTATTTCTGTGTTTTTGCTTTCGATTCTTTAAGTGTCACTGTCCTGTTGAACACGGGTCGCTCGCTGGTTGAATCAGGATCCACACAAAAATATCCCTGGCGTTCAAACTGAAATTTCTCACCGCTTTTTACTTCCTTTAAAGAGGCTTCACAAAAACAATTTTTTATCTGTAAAGAATTTGGATTCATGTTGGCTTTGAAATCTTCACCTTCTTCAACTTCTTCTGGGTTTTCTTTTAAAAAAAGTTGTTCATACAGTCTCACCTCTGCTTCAATAGCGTGCTTTGCCGAAACCCAATGAATGGTTCCTTTCACTTTTCGGTTACTTTGTGGCAGCCCGCTGCGGGTTTCAGGATCATAGGTACAATGAATTTCGGTGATCTTGCCATTATCATCTTTAATCACATCCGTGCATTTGATGATGTACGCATATTTCAAGCGAACTTCATTCCCCGGTGATAAACGGAAAAACTTTGAAGGAGGATTTTCCATGAAATCTTCTTCATCAATATACAGGTATTTCGAAAAAGGAACTTTGCGCATTCCGGTTTCCGGGTCTTCGGGGTTGTTCACAGCATCCATTTCTTCAACCTCATCTTCAGGAAAGTTTTCAATCACCAGTTTTAGTGGATTGAGAACAGCCAGTTTTCTCAAAGCTTTTTTGTTTAAATCTTCGCGAAGGCAATGTTCAAGTAGGGAAACATCAATTACATTGTTGCGTTTTGCAACACCTATAATGTCCGCAAAGTTCCTGATTGATCCGGGAGTAAATCCCCTTCTTCGTAAACCACAAATAGTGGGCATGCGCGGATCATCCCATCCTTTTACATGTCCACCCTGCACAAGTTCGAGCAGTTTGCGTTTGCTCATCACTGTGTAAGTGAGATTCAGGCGGGCAAATTCAATTTGCTGAGGTGCATAAATCTCAAGTTCTTTCACAAACCAATCATAAAGTACACGGTGCACTTCGAACTCAAGTGTGCATATCGAATGAGTAATGTGTTCAATGGAATCGCACTGTCCATGTGCAAAATCATACATGGGATAGATGCACCATTTATCACCTGTGCGGTGGTGTTCTGCATGAAGAATGCGATAGAGGATAGGATCACGCATCAGCATATTCGGGTGAGCCATATCAATCTTTGCTCTTAAAACCATGGCGCCATCAGCAAATTCGCCGGCACGCATCCTGCGGAAAAGATCGAGATTTTCATCAACAGTTCTGTTCCTGTAAGGACTTTCCTGCCCTGCATGAGTGACTGTCCCGCGAAATTTGCCGATGTCATCAATACTCAGTGCGCAAACATAAGCCTTGCCTTTTTTAATAAGGAGTTCAGCATACCCGTACAGAGTTTCGAAATAATCTGATGCATAAAATTCCCTGCCCTGCCAGTCGAAGCCAAGCCAATGCACATCTTCTTTGATGGAGTCAACATATTCCACATCCTCTTTCACCGGGTTGGTATCATCGAAACGGAGGTTGCATAATCCGTTATATTTTTCAGCTGTTCCAAAGTTCAGGCAGATAGATTTTGCATGACCTATATGCAGGTAACCATTAGGCTCAGGAGGAAAACGTGTGTGAACACGATTGCCAAATTTTCCTGTTTTATTATCTTCTTCAATAATCTCATGAATAAAGTTCAGAGATTTTTCGGGTTTTGTTTCCATTTTTTTTAATTCATTCTTCTTTCCCTGTTAGCATAAATTGAAAGAAATATATTGCAAAAGTAAGATGATTTGCGAAAATGGAGGTAAGGTTGATTGAATTTATTTAATTTCGCTCATTGAAATGATCAAATTATTTTAACACTGAGAACACAAATAACACTGAGAAACATTAAGGAAATTGCGGGTCAGACGCAGTGTACTTAGTGGTAAATTTTAAAATCAAAATTATGGCACTAATTATTTTATCGGGTATGGAGTTTTTTTCATACCATGGTTGCTTTGCAGAAGAACAGATCATCGGGAATAAATTTATTGTTGATCTTGAATTCGTCACCAATACCGAAGAAGCCGAAACTACTGATGACCTGACAAAGACTGTAAATTACCAGAAGGTTTATGAGCTTGTAAAAGATGAGATGGCTGTAAAATCAAAGCTTCTGGAGCATGTTGCACGAAGAATATTGGATACAGTAAAAAGCAAGTTTCCTGAATTGACCAATATGAAAGTAAGGGTTGCGAAAGTGAATCCTGCTGTGGGAGGAACGGTTGATAAGGTAAGTGTTACTCTGGAAAGAGATATTTGAAAGGATGCATATTCGTTAAACATATCAACTGCTTCAAGATTTTCTTTTCCATTAAATTGATCCTTTCAGTATTTAATTATCATTGAATCTTTTTAAACATTTTCAAAGTTTCAAATAATTTATCTACTTTTGCACGATTAAATAAAAACGGTCTCTTGGCCGAGTGGCTAGGCACCGGTCTGCAAAACCGCCTACTCCGGTTCGAATCCGGAAGAGACCTCAAAGAATAAATCCCCTGCAATTATCAATTACGGGGGATTTTTATTTTGATATAGTTTCAAATCCTGAAATCATTCTGTGTTCAAATTATTATACCTTTACATCTCGAAAAGAATTTCAATTTATGAAAAAGTTACTGCTGCTTCTCTTTGTAGTTCTCTGTTGCAATATCAGTTCAGCGCAGCCCAATATTAAATTCGACACTTTAAATTTTGACCTGGGTATGATCGCTGAAAAGACCAGGATAGTGAAGGAATTTGTATTTACCAATACGGGCAATGAACCTCTGATCATTTCGGATGCAGCATCCAGTGATGGATTTGCAGGTGTTTCCCACCAGAAGGACACTATTGCAAAAGGTAAGACCGGTGTGATCAGGTTTGAATATTTTGCAAAAAGAACAGGGAAAATTGATAAGATCATTTTTATAAATTCCAATTCAGTCAACCACCCTCAGGTATTGCTGACATTGAAGGGTGAGGTTGTTTTTTACAGAACCGAAATAAAAGCTGACAGCCTTGTGCGAAATATTGGCGCGTTGAATTTTGACGAGGCAGACACTATACAGTTTAAAATTTGTAACACAGGAAATAGTAATCTTCACATTTCTTTTCCTTACTACAATTATCCGGAGAGTGATCTCTTGTGGCTTAGAATAAAATCGGTGAAAAGCGCCAACATCATTGACAATGTACCCGAAGGTTACGAACCGGGTGATACTTTGCAATTGCTCCTTTCCCTGAAAAATGTCTATGGGAATACCGGAAAGTTTGAACGCAATTTATTTGTTTTATACAATTCGCACGATACGCTTACACTTAAGGTCAGGGGTTATTATACAGGGAAACCTTCAAAACCGCAATTCATTGATGGCTACAGTTACTGGCGATGCATAGTGTTTAACTATAAAAATGACAGGATCGCCAGCCTGATCGAATATGATTATATGGGCAGGCTTTATTCGGAGCGGTTCTACGAAAATTCAAACTGCACCGGTAAGAAAATCTATGATACCTCAAAAGGTAAACTGCTGGAGGAATATTCCTATAAGGATGGGGTGCTTCAGGAAAAGAAAGTTTATAAGTAAAAATTCAAAGTCCCAAATTCCAAAATCCAAAATCCAAAATCCAAGATCCAAGATCCAAGATCCAAGATCCAAAATCCAAAATCCAAAATCCAAAATCCAAGATCCAAAATCCAAAATCCAAAATCCAAAATCCAAGATCCAAGATCCAAAATCCAAGATCCAAGAAGGGTTCCTTTTTCTCTTTTGTGTAAAAACAAAATTGTGAATATTATCTTATCAAAAATTTCAAAACGCTTGCTTTGTCAAATTAAATTTATCTTTGCAGATATTTATAAATTATGAAACATGTTTTATTGCGGGCAACAATAATGTTTGTTGCTTTTTTTATCACTTCGCAGTTTGCCAATGCGCAGGAAAAACAATATAAAGTAGGCTGCATAGCCTTTTATAACACAGAAAATTTTTACGATACTATCAAGGATCCCATTACAAATGATGGCGATTTCACACCGAATGGCCTGTATAAGTGGAATACGAAAAGGTATAATATCAAACTAAATCATCTGTCCACTGTCATTTCACAGATTGGTGATGAATATGTAAAAGGCGGACCTGTGGTTATTGGCCTTTCAGAAATTGAAACCCAAGGTGTGCTTGTTGACCTGGTGAATCAACCGGCGTTGAAACCTTCAAATTACGGAATTGTTCATTATGATTCGCCGGATAAAAGAGGTGTTGATGTAGCGCTGCTTTATCAGAAAGATCATTTTGTTGTAGAGAACAGCAAGGCAGTAAGACTTACTGTTCCCGGAAGACCGGACTGGACTACCCGTGATCAACTGGTGGTTTCAGGGAAATTCGATGGTGACCAGATGTATTTTATCGTGAACCACTGGCCGTCCAGAAGGGGAGGGGAGAAGAGAAGCGCCTTCCTGAGAAATGCGGCAGCCGACCTATGTAAATCAATTGTTGATTCAATTCAAAAGATAGATTCTACGGCAAAGATCATTGTAATGGGCGACCTGAATGATGACCCGACCAATAGCAGCATTGTAAAACATTTGAAAGCAAAAGGTGATACAGCAGAAGTTGGAAAAAACGGCCTGTATGACCCGATGTATAAATTATTCAAGAAAGAAGGGCTTGGAAGTCTTGCATACCGTGATAGCTGGAACCTCTTTGATCAGATCATTGTTTCAGGAAGATTGCTGGGCGCTGACAAGTCATCGTATAAATTTTATAAGGCTAAAATTTTTAACAGGAATTTCCTTACTCAAAAAGAAGGGGCTTTTGCGGGTTATCCTTTTAGAACCTATGTTGGCGATACATTCACCGGAGGGTATTCAGACCATTTCCCGGTTTATGTTTTCCTGGCAAAAGAAAAATAAATTCACCTTACGATAAAGTGTAACACCGGGAACACCGGGAACACTGAGAACACTGAGAACACGGAGGTACACTAAGAATCACTAGTGTCCGGGTAAAATATTTAAATCATCATTTAAGACTTTAATAATGGGCGTTTCAGATGATGTCGCCCCGATGGGGCTTCTTTCACGCTTCATAAAATTCTTTCTACAAAGATTTCGCCACTATGTGGCTATTACATCCGTTTAAAGCCCTAATCACGTAGCGATTATATCTTTGTAATAATGCATTGTTAAGGACAATAAAGCCACGTAGTGGTGATATAAAAATTTAGTCAGACAACAATGACAAGGAATAAAATAATCTCAGTGAAGCCTGATGTTCCAAGTGGTCTCATTGTTGAATTTTTCATTTTTCCTTCAAAAACTTTCTTGTTTCAACATTGCCATTTTTGTTGAAAAGTTCAATGAGGTAAAGCCCTTCTTGCAGGTTGCGAACGTCAATAATAAAATTGACCTGGCTTACTTTTATCAGTTTAACCATTTGCCCCATCATATTTGAAATGATTATCGTTTCAACTCCTTCTGAATTATTGATGTTGAGAAAGTCATTTGCAGGGTTTGGAAAAATTATTACTGCATCGTGATGGTATTCGTTTATACCAGTATGGACCTGCACATCGTTAATATCTCTCGGCTCAATAAAATGTCTGCCACCAGACAGGTAAACAACCCCGGTAATGTCGTAATGCATGCCAATCACCGGAGTATAATTAAACATAAGGCTGCCAATGTAACAGGTATCTCCATCATAAACTTTCCACTCACCATTGGCGTTTGGAAGAGTTGTGCAGGCAGCATTATTTATTTTAACCAGCACTCCTTCAAAAGGCTCAGTTTTTTCAGATGCGGCAGTAACAATGGTTGCTGAAGGTAAAATATTCCCTATTGTCTGAACATTGTACCCTACGACATTTACAAATTCAGTGAATTTAGAATATTCGTCAATGGACCCTGTAATAGTAATCTTCTCACCTGCCACAGCATCGTGTAAATTGTCGGAAACATAAATACCATTCCATGGACCGGTAGAATTCTGAATGAAATATCCCCCGGCTGCAACAGCCGTAACTATTCCTGTTGTTGTAACCAACGAATCAAGCCATGGTGAATTCCCTGAAGTGTCAGTGGTAAATTGAATGTTATAAATTGATAAAATGTTGGGCAATGTCAGGTCAATATTAAAATGAACCGTGTCGGCAATATTTGGAGTTAATGGGTTTTCATTATTGTCAACAAGCTGCAATGTTATAGTATGGCCTGAGCTTGCCAAAAGCCCCGGAATGATGGGTAATCCTGAATAATAAATAATGGCCGGTCCACCATCAACAGTGTATAACAGATGTCCGTCATTTCCTGTTCCGGGATTGCCTGTATTAAAATTCAGGACATTGAAATGGACATTTATTGACGAAGAATAATAAGTGGCATTTTCAACAGGGTATGTTATCGAAAGCAAAGGATTGGTTGATACCGGAGCATCAGTAATTCCGACATCGTCAATCTGCAAATGATCCAGGTCTGCTTTTGTTGAATCAACATCAAAAATAAATTCACTTGCTGTTGAATTATTTTTGCAGGTAATGGTGTCGGAGTAAAGCGCCCAGTTTGAAGAATTGATATGCATCCATGCATGATCAGCAGTAAAGCCGTTTCCTGCCCTTCCATCATACAGTCCAATCCTGATATTCCCATGCCCTCTCATCCAAAAGTAAACATAATAAACAATATTCAGACTTGTTGAAAGCGGTTTGGTTGAAAACACCCTCTCAGTTGCTTCCTCATTCACCAATTTGCATGAATGAGCGGGGCTATGCCACACTACAGTGTCATCAATAATACTGTCGGCTTCCAATGTGGTTTTACTCCCAACCCAATTATAGGGAATATTGCCATTCCAGTTTTCGAAATTACTGCTGAAAATAGCAGTCTGTGCATTTCCTTTAAAGTTTATGAAAAGGAGGCAACCTAGTATAAATGGAATTAAATTTTTCCTCATAAAAAATAAAAATCAACCCGGAATCAGTCCATGAATGACGAATACAAAGTTAGTGATAAGATGAACATGAAAAAAAAAACAATTGATTTTGTTCAAAATCCCGCAATCTATATTGTCAATGGTCATTCGTCATTGGTCAATTCCTTTTTATTTAAACGCCTTTTTTTATGTTGGCAAAAAAAATCAATGATTTTTTACTACTCATATTTGGCAACTAACAATTGACTTTATATACAGACTCCGTATGAAAATAGGGCAGTTTATAAATATTCTTTAATCATGATCGAATAGCAATATGGCGACACACTATAAATATTTTGTTAATTATTTTGCCGCGTATTGAAATACGATTAATTTAGCACCCCAAAATCATCTGTATTTTTTTCTAATGAAAACAGAATTAAATTTTAATATGAGAACGAATTTTTTGCAGAAAACTGCTGAAACCTTCATGGCTGTAAGGACAGATATTTTTTCAAAATCTTCTGAAAAATATAGCTTTTCACTTCTCGTTCCTGGCAAAACCGTCTTATCATCTGTAAATCAGTCTTTACATATCGTTTCAGGGTTTAATACTACCCTGAAAAGTCTTGCAAAAATCATTTATGCAGGTGCATTTTCCATTTTTGCAAAGCGTAAAATCATTTATGCACGTGCATTTACTGCATTGCTCAAGAGTTGTGCGGCATTTCTCTTTGCAAAAATCATTTATGCAAAGAGAAATGCTCCTTATGCTTGTGCATGCGGAGCATCACTCTTTGCATGTGCAACAAATGCACAAAGTAAAATCATATCTGCACGTGCATTTGCAGCATCACTCTTTGCATGTGCAGTAAATGCACAGAGTAAAATCATTTTTGCATGTGCATTTACAGCATCACTCAAGCGCAATGGTGCATCACTCTTTGCAAAATCAATACTTGCAAATGCAGAAACACTATTTATAAAAAGTAACTTCAACAAAAATCTAATAGTAATCTTAAATTAAAAATCACAAATCACAAATCTTAAATCTTGAATTATGGAAATAATTGTAGCAGTAGCGCTCGTGAAGAAATTGGTATTAACAGTAAATTTACACGGTTTGAAAGAGCAGGATAAGCTTCAGAAAATGAGTGATATGCAAGCCGCTCATTTAGCCAATACTGCATGGATACCGGGACTTACACCGGCACCATCAGCAGTAGGAACATCAATCACTACAGCAAAAGCTATTTTAACAACAAGAAATAGCCTGAGAGAACAGTTAAAACAAGCCACTGAGCAGTTTCATCTTGCTGACAAAACGTTAACAAACATCTTTGTCAGTTGGGCGGCACAGGTTCAGGATGCAATTTCGGGCGATACCACGAAGGCGAAGGCCTTAGGTTATGGCGAAAAAGGACAGGGAGTAAAACATCCTATAAATGATGAAAGTGCACCTGTTATTGTGAAAATAGATATTAATGTTCGCGGAGAACACAAGTTGCATCTGGCTAATAATCTTACCAAAAAAAGAAAACTGCCTCCAGGAATTGCCCGCATTGATATTTATGGGCAAACCGGTGGCGATGCACCCCTTGATTTGGCTCATTTAATTATTAATGGCGGTGGTTATCTTGGCGAAGCTACAAAAGCCGAATTTGTAAATGCACTGCCTACTGGAAACGTGGGCAAAGTTGAGTATTATATTGCAGTTTATGTTGGTAAAAAAACCAAAAAGCCGGTTGCTCAAAGTATGGTTGAAAGTGCAATGATAAACTAAAAAAAAGTTGGAAATTAAATAAAATTATATTTGCAAAGTCAAATAATAAAGAGTTCTTAAAAATACAAAAGAAAAAGCGTTAGCTTTTATTCCGATATAGAAAACTGGTAATTTTAGATGTACAGGAATAATAAGCAGCACGCGCCAACAGGCGTGGGCTGGACTTATTTGTACATCGGGTATACCAGTACCACTATATCAAGTATTGTTCAGCTTCACGCTTTTTTTATGCTTTGTACGCAGATATTTTATAATGAATAAATTCAATGAAATAAAAAATAATAAATCACTTTAAATCACTTCAAAATAAATAACCTTAAAAAACAAAACCATGAAAAAAACAAACTTTATTTTTGCAATGATTCTAATTATTGCTTTTTCGGATAATCTTACTATTGGGCAAAATTCTGTAAAATCAGAATTAAACGGTGGGACTCAAAATTACCTTCCAAAATATAATAGAATAAGCGTACTAGGTGTTGATTATATCAATAATAGTGCAATTTATCAAAATGCAACCAATTATATTGGAATTGGAACAGGAACAACAGTAAATAGATTGCTCCAAATACATAATACTTCAGCTAATAACCATTTACTTATAACAGGTACTGCACCTGCAATTGCATTTTCAAATGTACAAACTGGAAATGAACTTGTAACATTTGGTCTTGCTACTAGTAATAGTAATTTTGTCCAAACCTCTGCAGCAAATGATTTTATCTTTCGGACTATTAATAATTCTACAGGTAATTTTATATTCGCAATAGGAACTACAT
Source organism: uncultured Bacteroidota bacterium (assembly GCA_903889915.1). Lineage (GTDB taxonomy): Bacteria > Bacteroidota > Bacteroidia > Bacteroidales > CG2-30-32-10 > CAISZK01. The sequence goes on along the minus strand of CAISZK010000476.1, from coordinate 6,328 downwards.
CAACACCGACTGAAATAATGCGTATTACCAGTGGTGGTAACGTTGGAATTGGAATTACTACTCCTGCAACAAAATTTGAAGTAGATGGAACATCTGGGAATACTTTAAAAATTGTAGATGGAAATCAGGGTGCTGGTAAAATTTTAACTTCAAATGCTACAGGTGTTGCATCGTGGACAACTCCAAATTCAAATACTTATGCATGGACATTAACCGGAAATACAGGAACATCAATTTCTAATTATATAGGAACTTATGATGCCATTTCTTTACGTTTCAGAACATCTAATGCACAACGAATGATAATTGATTCATCAGGATATGTGGGCATTGGAGCAACAAAGCCAGTGGCAAGACTTGATATAAGAGGTTCGGCAAATACTGATCCAGCCATCATTGTGAGAAATCAATATGATACTATTCATTTTCGCGTTAGAACAAATGGTTATGTTGAGGCAAGAGATGTATTGGTTAAAACAGGACAGATAATGCCCGATTATGTTTTCGAAAAAGATTATAAATACAGATCATTAGAGCAGTTAGAAGAATTTATTAACACCAATAAGCATTTGCCCGATGTTCCATCGGCAGCCGATGTAAAAAACGGAGGTTTAAATGTTGTTGAAATGGATGCCGCACTTCTTAGAAAAGTTGAGGAACAAACGCTTTACATTATTGATTTGCAAAAGCAAATTACTGCTATGCAAAAAGAAATAGAATTATTGAAAAGCAAATGATATTATTATGAAAAAAATAATTTTCTTATTAATAATAATAGCAGCAGTTTCAGAAGGCTGCAAAAAATATCCGGATGGGCCTTTGATTAGTTTTCGATCTGCAAAAAATAGATTGTATGGTTCCTATAAACTTACACAATATACTGTAGATGGAATAGATTCATTAAATTTATTTAACGATAGTATTCAAGCAGGATTAGCATTAGCTTATGATAATGTTGATCAGATTAATAATGGGAATATAACATGGTATAATGGAAGTGGAAAATATTCGACAGTTTATTTTGAATGGGAATTAAATAATCACAATAAAAATTTGCAATTTACATATGCTGAGGGATCTATAGGTACTGGCCCTTTCGGAATTAATAAAACTCCTAATTGGACAATAAAACAACTTACTAACAAAGAAACTAAGTGGAAAATTAATTTTGATAATAAAGAATATTTTATTGATTTAGTTAAAACAGAAGGGCAATAATTTTATCAATTGAAATTTAAATGGTTTAATTTATTTTAGTAAAATGAAAAATGAAAAATATGAATTGTAAAAAAATTTTAATAATTTTATTATTAAGTATAAATAGCTATCCAATATTCTCGCAAATAAATTCTGATTTTATTAAATATTGGTTTTATCGTGATCGTCTAAATAAATATTTTGTTATACCTGGACAGCAAATAGGCGAAAGTCAAGTAGTATGCGTCCGCAATCGCATAAATCCTTATCATCTTGATGATCCAAATGATACATTTAAAACTAATATTGATTATGGACAGCATGGAACATATCAAGGTTTATACATAGGTGTGCTTGCCACAGAATATTATTTATTAACTAAAAATGGTCAAACAGCAGATGCAAATAAAACTTATAATGAGCTTTATGATGCATTACATACGGAAAGTTTGTATAATGATTTCTATGCTGAAAGTTTTTGGGGTAAAACTGATAATAATGATGGATTTTTTATTCGAGAAAATATACCTTGCGATTTTCTAGATACTGCAAATACATTTGTAAACGATCACGCATTTACTATTGATGGAAAGCGTCATTTGGACTTATTAAATAAAAAATTAAAACCAAGTGATAGATGGAACTCATCATCAAAAACTTTTGGAACTTTACCCAAAGGACACCCAGGATATGTTAATCATAATGTTTCAAGTATTTGTGGAGGAACAAGTTATTCAACGGCGGTTTCGCCTTCGACAGAAGATTCACCAGCTCATCCTGAGAGCATGAGCCAAGATGATGCTATTGGATTAATACTTGGATTATCTTTAACAGCGAAACTTGCTGATGGCACAGCTTGCCAAGTAATAGCTAAAGATATGATTGATAAAATTCTCACACGTACTTTAAATCTTGATTTTCAAAATAATGGTGTCCCCTTTGTTTTATTTGAACCAGATGGAAGTGTTGTGGGTGAAGATCCCAATTTTAATGTATGGCACAAGCTAGCAGGATTATCAAATAAGGGTGGTATTAGCTGGCCTTTAGGTCCAGGTCTATTTGAAAGTGGCTATAAATTAACTGGAAATTTAAAATATAGGGCATGGCCAATAATTTGGGCAATATTAGAATCTACTTATCTTGGTTATCCAGCACAGCAAATTGTTTGGCAATTAGTAATGGAAGGAGCTGGAAAATATGATGATCTTACAGCAATGTTACTTGCTTATGGTAATTATTCCTCGGCACGAATACAGGGTATTACTCATAAAAAAAATTGGGATACATTTTATACTTTACTTTGGGAAGTTTTAAATGATAGAAGAAGAAAACCACACCATCAAACTGATTTACTAACAAAATCATTGGATCAACTTAATAATGGTCCTTGCGAAGGTCCTTATTGTTATGATAATCTTACATTTTCCGGTGGTGGATGGGGTGCAACTTATAAATGGTTTAAAGGAAATGATGCTCAAAATAATGGAGATTATGGTTTTGCAGGAAATTACAATGGAACTGATTACATGTTGCTCTACAATCTATATCATATAAAAACGAATGGCTCATCACCTTATTATGTGAACTATGTTGATAGAAATTTAATTGGAACTGTAAACTCGTCTACTAATTTTATTGGATTTAATTCCATTACGTCAACCCAAATTATCAATCAATCTGCCCAACCTGTTACTTATAAAGCAGGAGATAGTATACATTTAAAAAAAGGATTTCATGCAATAGCAGGATCGAATTTTCATGCTTCATTAAATGAAATTAATTGTGAAGGAGGCTCATTATATCCTGACAATATGAATACTGATTTTTTTGATTCACTTATTTCAAATCATAAGCAATCATTTGATGATACTGAAGATGATGATACTTTAATAAATAATACAATCACCTTACCCTGTCCTAACGATACTATATCTTTAGGAGATTCTACTATAGATAATTATTACACATCATATCATTGGGATTTTGGGAATGGGCAAATTTCAACTCTTCCAAATCCAAAAGTATATTATGCTGTTCCAGGCAATTACAATATAACATTAATAGTAACTGATTCAAGTGGTGTGATAGATACTTTGCATATTAGTGTAGTCGCACCTGATTGTAAATTTTATGGTAAACTTTATGAAAATCCTTCTTGTGGTGGTGGATTTATCTCTGGGGATTCCTTGTATTTAGCTCATAATGGTACTATAGTTAATACAGTTGATCCTGCCATTACTCAAATGGATGGTTCATTTACTTTTAATACTTCACAAGCACTCCAACTGGATACTACACTTTTATATTCAATTGTTTCAAAAAGTGGTATAAGTTTAATTCAACATGCTCCGCAAAAAATAAGTCAATGGATTGCGCAAAGTCCAATCACTCTTTATTATGCTACAACAATACATCAAGAATGGGTGCAACGATATAATGGAGCTAATTCACTTGTTGATGGAGCCACAGCAATAGACTTAAATGGTAATGTTTATGTTTCAGGAGCTACTACTTCAAGTACTTCTGGTTTCAATATGCTCACTATTAAATATAACCCATCAGGCACACAGCAATGGTCTCAAATTTATACGGCAAATGGCAGCAATTATAATGATATTGCAAGAGCTATTACAGTTGATGATTCAGGAACTGTTTATATAGCAGGTGAAAGCTATCCGACAAATAGTCCCTATCTAACAACACTAAGTTATACTACGGATGGTACATTAAGATGGGTACATACTTATAGCAATTTTAATTCACAGATATCAGCTAAATGCATTCTACAAGATCATGCGGGTAATATCATAGTTGGAGGAACTTCAACTTCTTCATCAGGAACAACCTATTATACAATTCTAAAATACAGCAAATCGGGTTCTTTATTATGGTCAACAAATTATAATGGACAAGTTTCTCCTGATCACAATGTTCTTCAAGCTTTATCAATTGATACTAATAATAATATTTATGCTTCTGGATATAGCACTGGTGTAGCAGGAAATTATGATATGGCTACCATACGCCTTAATTCTTCGGATGGAACATATTCCTGGATTGCGAGGTATAACAATGCTGATAATGGAGATGATTTTGCATATTCAAATGCTGTCAGCAAAAATGGGAATATTATTGTTAGCGGATATTCACATAGAAATGGCGGAACTGACGAAGTAACAGTGTTATGTTATAATCCATCAAGTACAACACCTACATGGGTTAGTCGTTATAATACCGATTCACATGATTATTCATATAAGGTACTTTGCAATAGTTTGAACAACATTTATATTGGTGGTTATTCAGGTAATACAACCAATTCAAGTTTGCTTACATTAAAATATAATTCAAGCGGTTCTTTATTATGGGATAATTATTCTTTATCAACTTCAAATTTTCTATTTACTTCAGCAGCTTTAGATAATGCGGATAATTTATATTGCACTGGTACTACAAAAAACATCAATGGATATACTGATATAACTACTCAAAAACTGAATAGTTCAGCCGTTACTCAATGGACAATGACTTATGATGGTACTGGTAGTAATAATGATGCTCCTACGCAAGTTATGGTTAGCGAAAATGGCAATACTTATGTTTGTGGTAATAGTATTGGTGTTGGTTCAAATTATGATTTTATCACCATCAAATATTCACAATGTTTATCCACAGCTTCTGAATTAAAAACTACAGAGCCAAGCACTTCTTCAAATACAATTGATACTTCAAAAAGAACTTCTTTTGTAAAAATAATTCCAAATCCTAATAATGGCAATATGCAGGTAGTTTATCAAAATCCTGAAAATTCAAATGGTTTATTCAATGTTTATGATGTCATGGGCAATTTAATTTTAAGCTATCCATTGAATCAAGGTGCAAATACTTTGCAAATTTCAAGAATTGATCTTAACCAGGGAATTTATTTTTACCGTGCAATTGTAGGAAATAAATTATTAGGTAAGGATAAAATTGTGGTGATAAAGTAATTTCAAGTTTTGTAATTTTAAAAATTTAAAAATTAAAATTCTTTCAAAAATGTTCCACCCCTTAAAATGTGGAACATTTTTTTCATCAAGCTTTCATTTTTTTATGTGCTCTATACCATTGTGAGTAATCAGGTTCATTTTAAAGTTACATTTTTCTAATAATTTCTCTTTTAATCATTCAAAAATAATTTTTAAAATTCAATGAATAAGCGAGCGATTAAAACTTTTTCCTCTACTTTTGTAAACGTCAATTCAAAAATAAATCACCATGACCGACGAAGAATTAAAAAACCTTCCTCTTGCTGAAAAGATTTTGGAAAAAGGTAGTCTGAAACTTGATGTTTACAACAACACCTACGAATCATTCCAGGATATGAAGATAGTTTCTAAAGAATTAATTGAAACGCTGAAAAAAAAGGTAGGTAAAAACGATAACCGCATTTTTTTTGGATTTAATGATAAAGGCGAGTTTGAATCGGAGTTGAAATTTGGGGGCGATATGCTGTTGATCTCAATGCACACAAATGTTTTCGAGTTTCCACGTGAACATGAGATCATGAAACATTCGTACATAAAGAAGGATATCACCCGGTCCTACTGTGGCATTATCAGTATGTATAATTTCCTTGCGGATTCCTACAGATATAACCGTATGAATGATGTCGGCTATCTTGTTGCCCGCATCTTTATCAACAAGGATTACCATTATTTTGTTGAAGGGAAACGGCAAATCGGGCTTTTGTATAATAATTTTGCGAAAGCCAAAATTGACAGGAATGCACTCAAAAGAATTCTTGAAACTTCAATCAGCTATTGTGTGGATTTTGATTTATTGACGCCGGTTTACGATCAGATAAAGGTGGTTAGTGTTTCTGAAATGCTTGAAAACTCTATGAATCTGCGTACAGGCAAACGACTTGGTTTTAGGTTTCAGGTTGATCAGGATGACGCGGAGTAAAGACCCAAGACACAAGACCCAAATTCAAAATTCCAAGATCCAAGATCCAAGATCCAAGATCCAAGATCCAAGATCCAAGATCCAAGATCCAAGATCCAAGATCCAAATCCAAGATCCAAGATCCAAGATCCAAAGCCTTTTCTGCCACTAGTTTGGAGCAAGGATCCGGATTTTAAAGATTTTC
>CAISZK010000475.1 GCA_903889915.1 uncultured Bacteroidota bacterium | reverse complement strand
TCATTGGCTGCGCTGAAACAAAAGGGTTAAGAAAGAAAAGGATATTGAAAAAATTTCCACCGATTTTAAATTACATTTATTATACACTTGATTTCATTTTAAAAAGAGTTTTTCCAAAGCTAAGCTTTACAAAAAAAATATATTTTTTCATCACGAAAGGTAAAAACAGAGTCCTGTCACGTGCTGAAATTCTTGGAAGATTATACTCTTGCGGGTTTGAGGTAGTGGACGAGCAATTCATTAATAATCTTTTATTCTTTGCTGTGAAAAAAGTGAAGAAGCCCGTTTATGACTATCATCCAACTTATGGCTTATTGGTTAGAATGAACAGGGTTGGGAAAAATGGTAAATTAATAGGAGTATATAAGTTTCGCACAATGCACCCATATTCTGAATATCTTCAGGAGTACATTTATAAGGTCAACTTGCTTGATGAGGGAGGGAAGTTTAAAAATGATTTCAGGGTAACCACATTAGGAAAATTTATGCGAAAGTTTTGGATTGATGAACTTCCAATGATTTATAATGTTTTGAAAGGAGATCTAAAACTTTTTGGTGTAAGACCACTTAGTAACCATTATTTCTCACTGTACCCCAAGGATTTTCAGAATACTCGTATCAAATATAAGCCAGGCCTTGTTCCCCCGTTTTATAAAGATATGCCAAAAACACTTGATGAGGTTGTTAATTCAGAAATGGAATATATCAGACAATATGATAAACACCCTTTGACTACAGATTTCAAATACTTCTTTCTAGCCTGGCATAATATTCTCTTTAAAAAAGCAAGAAGCAAGTAAATTCAAATTACATGGAATGCCTGCTCAGTGCTTAATTGGTAATTTGTTTGACTATTTGTTTAAAAAAATATTTGTTTTTAAATGGAATTAATGAAAGCAGGAATTAGAGATGTAGTATTTGGGAAAAACGTAAAAGTAATTGAACCAGTCAATCTTTACGAATGCAAAATTGGAGATAATTGTTTTATTGGGCCTTTTGTTGAAATTCAAAAAGATGTTATTATTGGAGACAATTGCCGGATACAATCACATTCTTTTATTTGTGAATTAGTGACTATTGGTCAGAAATGTTTTATCGCGCATGGAGTGATGTTTATAAATGACACTTTTAAGGAAGGTAAACCATCTGAAGGAGGTAAAGATAAATGGGGAAAAACAAGAATTGGAGATCATGTTTCAATAGGCTCAAATGCAACAATTCTTCCTGTTGATATTTGTGATAATGTTGTAATCGGTGCAGGATCTGTTGTAACAAAGGATATTCTCGATCCCGGGATTTATGCTGGAAATCCTGCCAGAAAAATCAGAGGCCTTTGCGTTTAACCCTTAAATTAACTTTCTTCAAATTTCCCAATTAATGTGTCCTTATTAATTCAAATTTCTTATGCACATTCCACTTGTTGATTTAAAAGCTCAATATCAAACCATCAAGCCTAAAATTGATGAAACCATTCAAAAGGTTATTTCAGAAGCAGCTTTTGTTAAGGGCAAATATGTTGCTGATTTTGAAAACGAATTTAAAATTAAATACGGTGTAAAACATTGTATTTCTGTAGCAAATGGAACCGATGCTATTTATATTGTGCTGAAAATGCTTGGGATTGAAAAGGGGGATGAGGTAATTACCGTTGCGAATACCTGGATATCTTCATCTGAAACTATTTCTCAAACCGGAGGGACACCAGTTTTTGTAGATACAGAACCTGATTATTTTTCAATCAATCCCGCTTTGATTGAAGAGAAAATTACTTCTAAAACCAGGGCAATTTTACCGGTTCATTTGTATGGTCAGCCTGCTGATATAATTAAAATTAGAGAAATCTGCAGCAAGCATTGTTTGGTTTTGATCGAGGATTGTGCTCAATCGCACTTTGCGGAATTTGAAAATCAAAAAGTAGGTACATTCGGAATGGCAGCAACATTTAGTTTCTTTCCCGGAAAAAATCTTGGTGCTTATGGAGATGCCGGTGCAATTATTACAAATGATGATGAATTTGCGGAAAAACTTAGAAGATTTGCCAATCATGGTTCACTGATAAAACATGAGCACACGATGGAAGGTATCAATAGTCGTATGGATGGTTTACAGGCTGCAATTTTAAGCGTAAAGCTTCCGTATATTGATTTATGGAATGAAACCAGGTTGAAACTTGCTTTGTATTATAATGATCGCCTTTCAGATATTGAGCAGATACAGATTCCAAAAATCAGACATAACGTCAAACATGTTTTTCATATATATTGTGTCAGAGCTAAATGCAGAACGGAGCTTTCAGAATTTCTTAATAGGAATGGAATTGATTCTTCAATTCATTACCCAACTGCCTTGCCCAACATGCCAGCTTATTCATACATGAATCATAAACCATCCGATTTCCCCGTGGCTTCAGCATATCAGGACGAGATACTCAGCCTGCCAATATATCCGGAGCTGACACATTCGCAGATAGATTTTATCGTTGAAAAAATCAGGGAATTCTATTCTTCCACTCGTTGAAACCAGGCTTTAGAGTTCCTTGTTGAGCGATAAGTTTATTCACATTTCATTGTTCACTTCTTGTATTAAGTCTTGGGTGTCATCCGAACAAACTGAGTTTATTTTATCTATTTTTGTTTGCTGAAAAATCATAAAAAAATTGAGATTTATTCAGTAGTTGTTTTTGCAATGAAATCGTAATTTTTTGTTACACCAGAAATGAATGGGTTAAAAAGAATATTGTTGTTTCTGCTTTTAGTTCCTGCTATTAGTTATAGCCAGCAAGATACCGTTTTTTTGGAAAAAAAGGCTGATTCTGTTGCTTTCCAGTATGCAGAAACTCCGGGGATAAAAGATTCTATAAGTAATTTTTTTATCGAAACCCTTTCAAAAAGCATTCCGAAAATACTTGATTACACTCATTATTCTTTTTCATTTGTTGATAATATTTTCATTACAAATGCAGGGAAGCAAACAAAAGCCGGCAGGAATTACCTTGTTTCATTTTCTGTTCTAAATGGGAAATGTAGTGGTGATGTCTTTTATAAGGGCTTTCGGATATCTGATGTATTAACCCCTAACTTTTTTAATCTTTCAATTGATATCAATAATTCTTTTGGGAAAACATTGAAAACTGTTGATCTTATTGCTCTGAAATTACATAATGGCGAAAGCGGTTCACAGACTTTTATTTTTCATGATTCTTTGATTAGTGATAAATACGAGGTGACTTTTAAAAATAAACTTTTTTACTACAATGATTCTGCCTATGCAGCTTTCAAAAAGAAAATAGAACTTATCAACAGTTATTATAGCTCTGAATTTGTCATTGCAGATGCTCTGGAGAAGATTAGCAAAATGAATTTCGACGATGTTGAACTGGTTAAGATCTTTGAAATTGATCTGAAAAATGTGGAGAAAATCGTGGCTGATCTGAAAGAAAAGGATTATGCTACAAAGCTTGACCTTGCTGCATTTGATCCCATTGATTTTGTCAGTAAATTCAAGAATCTTGTTCAGCAAACGGAAAAGCAGAGGTTCATGATTAATAACCTGCTCTCTTCAATTGACAGGGTTTATTACAATAAGGGATGTGATTTTCTGGAGAATAATGATATGACTGAAGCATTAAAATACTTTGAGAAATCAATAGCAGCCAATGCATTTTATTCTCCTTCGTATTACCAGATGGCTGGCATTTATTATAGTCAGGATAGTATTGGTAAAGCTATTGAAAAACTTACGATGCTTTTGGCAAAACTTAATCCCGATCAGTCAACACTTAAAAAAGCTTTGCTATTAGGCAACACTGTTTACACACATTGTTTAACTAAAGGCGAAGAGTTTGAGAAGGCCGAAAATTATAACGACGCGTTATTGTGGCTGGGAAAAGCAAAGGAGTTTTGTACCAATGCTCCTCTTATTACATGTTCGGAAGAGCTACAGAAAAGTATAGCGAAGGGTCACTTTGGAATTTACAATTCTTATTGTATCGTTTCGCAAATGGCAATAAATAAAGAAGCTTATGTTGTTGCTGAGATCTATACTCTCAAGGCGAAAGCTTACCAAAAGGAATTTTCATCTGATATTATTTTTGCTACTGAAGCCGATGCCTTGCTTGGTCAGTTGGTGAAAGGACTTATTACAAAAGGTATGCGTCTGAATGTCGAAAAAAGATTTGACTCTGCATTGGTTGTTCTCGAAAAAGCAAGCAAACTGTGTGCAGATTATTCAGGTATTAAATGCGATGATAAACTTAAGCCAGCTATTAATGTTGCCCGCAAAGGCGCATATAAAATATTTATTGCAAAAACAGCAAGATTCATCAAACTGGATGAACTTGAAAAGGCCGACAGTGCTATCGCATATATTTCCTCATACCAACAATTGTACTCAACGGATTTACCAACTGCAAAGGCTACGGATTCCCTAATGGTTTTGCTGGAGAAAAAGCGGTACGATAAGGATATTGTTGATGGCATCAATGACCTTAGAAATATGGATGGAGAGAAAGCTCTAAACAATTTCGAGCTTGCGAAAAACCTTGAAAAGAATTATGCCTTTAAAAAGGACAGCACTCTCGATTCACTCATTGTAGCTTCGGCTGAGCCTTATTTGCTGAATTATATCGAAACAGGCTGCGTGAAAACATGGGGAAATGAGCTTGACAAAGCCCGTGCCATTGAAGATTCAGCAAAGAAACTTCAAATAAAATATGCTTTGTTAACCGACTCAGTGATCATTAATGCCCTGGTGGATTTGAAAACAAAAATTTTCAACAGGCAATGCAGCAATGCACGCGATGATTTTGAAGAATATTACAGGGACGCCAGACGTTCTGTTTCACAAAAGAATTTTGCGGAAGCTGACTTGTATTTTGCAAAATGTTTGAAAATAGCCAGCGATAACAATAATTGCAGCATTAATGATTCAGTGGTTGTAAATGACAAAGCGAAGTATTTATCGGCAACAACTTACCAGAAAATGCTCAGGCAGACAGATAGTCTTGAAAAGTTAGCTAAGTACAGAGATGCAATTGATAAATACATTAAATGTTCGGCATACTATTCATCGCACGACATAAAAGCATTTGGGTTGGTAAATGTTTCATTAAAAGATTTCCTTTCGGCAAAGGCAAACAATGATTATTTAATGGAAAGTGCAAATTATTATTTTGATCAGGCCGATTATAAAAACTCAGTTTGTTTTCTCGAGATCCTTAGAAAAAATAATTATGCTCCTGCAAATACCGCAGCCTTTCAGCAAAAACTGGCTACAAAGTTAGCCATTGTTGATTTTGCAAAAGATCCAAAGCAAAAACCTACAACTCTTATAAAAAATTATACCATAGGAAATCCCTGGTATGTTTCCTTTAAAAAAGCCTATTCAGGCAAATGGAAGGAATTGAAGAAAAAACAGAAGAGTGGGGGCAAAGAAAGTTGGTTTAAGCACCTGCTTCATAACGTGACATCAAAATTCGGGAAATAAAGGAGATCCTGAGTTAAAATTTAAGTCTCAAAACACAAGCCCTTTGATTGAGTTTTAATATGGTATTTAAGCTTTTCCCTATTTCAGAATGTAATTTCAAAAAAGAATTGAAAATGCGCATTCCAGTTTAGATATTCCGAAACTATGACTACTGAATTTTGAATTCTGACATCCGTTTCAAAAATTCTTTGCAACGAATTTGAAATTCTTCCCAACGAATCTGAAATTCTGACATCCGTTTCAAAAATTCTTTGCAACGAATTTGAAATTCTTCCCAACGAATTTGAAATTCTTCCCAACGAATCTGAAATTC
>CAISZK010000474.1 GCA_903889915.1 uncultured Bacteroidota bacterium | reverse complement strand
GATCTTCTAACTCGGAAAAATAGTCTAAAGGTGATTTCATGCTTTTTTTCTGGTAAAAAAAACAATTTTATCAGCTTATAGAACACGTCGTGTACTGTTTTTATCACCACCCTCTTGTTAATTTAGATGCGTTTGCCCTGAAACTGACTGAACGCATACTGTCTCTAAAAACAATATCTTTGCACGCAATTAATCTAAGGTCCTTATTCCATTAATGACTATTGACTAATGACCAATGACGAATGACAATGAATAGCCAGGCTCTAATGCGTTTCTCAATGATCAGTAAAATGCGGTATGCAGTTTTGTTACTTGCATTGATCTTCATCATAGGAACTGCAGGTTATATGCTCATAGAGAAATATTCTTTTCTCGACTCACTGTACATGACAGTCATCACTGTTGCTACTGTTGGATTTGGTGAAGTGCATCCACTCTCGGATGGAGGGAAAATTTTCACCATGTTTCTTATTCTTTCAAGCATGGGGATATTCATTTATTCAATATCGGTGATCACTACTGCCATTGTTGACGGTGAATTCAGAAGTTATTTTAAAGATTTCAGAATAAATGCAGAAATAAAAAAGATGGAAAAACACGTTATTGTATGCGGATACGGTCGCAACGGAAATCAGGCGGTAGCTGAGCTTGCGAGCCATGGGCAGGCTTTTGTCATCATTGAACAAAATGCAGCAATTATTAAAGAAGCGAGCGCTAACAATGGAATGCATTTTATAGAAGGTGATGCAACCACTGATGAAATACTGCTGAAAGCCGGCATTAAATCAGCAAAAGCTGTGATCACTTCACTTCCGCTGGATGCTGACAATTTATTTGTTGTTTTGTCGGCTCGTTCAATGAATCCAAAACTTAGAATTATCAGCCGTGCAACAAGTGACAGCTCTATAAAAAAACTGACCATTGCTGGTGCCGATAAAATTGTTTTACCCGAAAAAGTTGGTGGCGCTCACATGGCTGCACTCGTGTTGAAACCTGATGTTGTTGACTTTTTAAAGAGCATTTCAGTGTACGAAACATCTACAGTTAATCTGGAGGAGATCGTGTACAAAGATATTCCTGTCAGCTTTCATCAGAAAACACTTGCCGATCTTGATATCCGCAACAAAACAGGAGCCAATATAATTGGTTTAAAAACGAGCGAAGGGGAGTATATCATTAACCCTGCTCCTGAAACACAAATTCAGGCACACACAAAATTTTTTGTTCTTGGAACACCTGATCAGATAACGAAAATGAAAGTTTTATTTAAAATTTAACTTATGAAAAAAGTAATTTCATCACTGGCTATTGCCTGCATCAGCATGACATTTGTATGTTATTTTACTTCCTGTTCAAACAAGATTGTTTACAGCAAAATTATGTTTGGCAGGGGTGGGGGGGTCACCGGAAAGTACGATGATTATTTCCTTGGTAAGAATGGCAATGTTTACAAAAAAGATCCGGCACTCAAAACTTTTACTAAAATAAAAAGTCTGTCATCTAAGCAAACAAAAGCGATCTTCAAAGAGGTAGATGATAATAAACTTTTTGAGCTGGCATTTAATCATCCTTACAATATGAGCAGTTACATTGAGATTGTGAAAGACTCTGTTTCCAACAGGATCGTATGGGGCAACGCCAGCAACCCTCCACCGGCAGCAGTGATGGAGTTATTCAATAAATTAATGGACCAGGTTTTTGTTCCATATCGCGGCAATCAGTTTAAGACAAACAAAAAATAGGGTAATTCAAATGTCCGGGAGAATAAAGTGAACAATGTGCTGTTAATTTGACTTCACAAATTCTTTCAAATCTTTTATCACATCTTTTCTTAAAATATCCAGGGTTTTTCCGGATGTTGAATTGACAAATGCTTTGTAGTTGCTTGCTGAAGCGCTGCCAATAACAATACATCCAAATTCAGGATTGATAATGATCAGAAAATCTTTTTTGCTTTTAGAGGAGTAGATATAGTTAAACGAAAAAACTTTATAGGATTTGTTGCCGATGTAGTAACTTTTTGTTTTCAGCATTTCAAATTTCATTCTCCTGCCTTTCGAGCTGATTTGCCAGCACTGATAAGCATTTTCATCAGCGAAGTGTTTTAAAACGTAATGGATCGTATCCGGTTTGTAAACAAACTTTGAGTTCTTCTTCATGAAAGGTTTGTTGTTAATAACGATAGTGTCCCATTTAATAAAAACGGAAATAGTGTCACAGATAATTGTAAACTTTACTGAATCTTTGAACTCGTTTTTTAATTGCCGGTACGAAGCTGAGATGTCATCAGTAACATCAATAGCGTCGTTATTCAAACTGTCTTTGTAAAACAATAAACTTTTTAAGTGTCCCGCAGTTTGTTTAAGTCCTGTAGTATCCTGCGAAAAACAGTGCATTGCTGTGATAAGAATAATAAAAATTATAAGCCTTTTTTTCATTAATTTTTTGTTTTAACCAATTACATTTTTGTTTGAAATTCCCCGAAAATATTTACTCCAAAAGTAAATAAATTAGTTCTTGCCAGGCATCGAAACTGGAATTATCGTTCAATAATATGTCGAATCAAAGGTGAAATTCAATTCAAAAGAATATCGGTAATCGGGAAATGGCCTATGGGGTGAGTTAAATTGAATGCATTTGGTCAGCAATTCTCTATTTCATTCCTGACAATGTTTTTGATTTCGAATTTCATGCAATGATAATTCGGATGTCAAAGGTAGTTTGTGAAAAAAAGTTAATTTTTTTTTTGAGAATTTGATTTTTCGATTAAAAATTCAGTGTATATTTGTGAGTCGTTTTTAAATAAAATAGCTATGAAAAGAAAAATACACTTATCAATTAAACGGTTTAATGCATTTCTGTTTATGATTTGCATTGGTATTACTGCAAATGCACAAACGATTGATCATGGAGGCCTTGATTTTACTGTTGGTGCAAGCACCACATTGGGTGGAAACCATATCAATATTGGTATCTTCACGATCAATACGGGTGTCACAGTAAGGATAGACAGTAGCCTTCATTTTCTGTCAGTCAGAGCGCAAAACATCATTGTGAACGGTATTATTGATGGTAATGGAAAAGGATATGCAGGTGGCAGTGGTGGTGCAGGAGGATCAGCAACAGGAGGCAGCGGGTCACCGGGACGACGCGGCTATCCGGGTACAAATGGTAGTGGAACCGGTGCAGGTCACGGGGGTACCAGTGGTGGCGATGGTGGAACTATCTCGCAGAGTTGTGGTGGTCTATTTTGTTCAGGCGATCAGGATGGATATAATGGAGGAGGTGGCGGCGCCGGTAGCGGAAGTGGTGGATCATATTTAGGATATGGCGGTAGTGGGGGATATGGCGCAGGTGGCAGCGGCTGGTCTGGCGCACTGGGAGGTATGTACGGAACAGGCGGATTGATCGGAAGTAATTATGGAAACATTACAGATACCCTTGTTGACTTTGGCTCAGGTGGCGGTGGTGCAGGTGGTGGCGGTGGTGCTTATGCTTCCGGATCTGTCGGAGGTATTGGTGGTGCTGGTGGAGGTAAGCTTGAATTAATTTCTGTAGGCAACCTGACAGTCGGTCCTTCAGGAAGGATATACTGCAACGGGCTTGTGGGTGGCGCTGGCGGTACAGGTGGTGGTGAGTCTTCGGGTAATACTTACACTTGTTCATCCGGTGGATATAGCTCGTGTGCGGTATGTTCTTATTATGTGTATGATGGACCCGGTGGTGCCGGTGGTGGAGCTGGTGGTGGTTCAGGTGGTGGAATCAGGATTCAGGCTAATGGGATGCTTCAGTTAAAAACAGGGGCTATCATTTCAGCCAATGGTGGTGATGGTGGCGCTAAAGGTTATCCAAATTCATCAATTGGAACTTGCTTTGCTGATGCTGCACAAGGCGGTGGTGGCGGCGGTGGAATTATAAAGATCATCTCGACCTGCAATGCATTTAATCAATATTTGTCATCTATCACTGCTAATGGTGGTGTAGGTTTCGGCAATGGTAGTGCAGGCGGTAACGTTCAAATGAGTATATTCCCACCAACACCCGGTGCAATAATCGGTGCTGCTTCTGTGTGTCCTAATCAGACAAGTGTAACTTACAGCATAAATTCTGTAAATGGAGCAACCGGATACTTCTGGACACTTCCTTCCGGTGCTACAATTTCATCAGGGGATAATACTACGAATATTAGTGTGGATTGGGGAACTGCTGTGTCAGGAAATATTACTGTAGCTGCAAGCAATGCTTGTGGCAATGGTACAGCTGTATCGCTACCTGTAACTGTTAACCCTCTTCCGGCTACACCATCTGTTATCAATGGAGCTGATTCAATTTGTCCCGGGGCTACAGGAATCATTTTTAGCGTACCAACAATTGCTGATGCTACAGGTTATTCCTGGACTGTTCCGGCAGGAGCTTCAATAATTTCAGGAGCTAATAGTGATAGCATCACAGTGAACTGGGGAACTGCTGCAGCAGGAAATATTACTGTTAAAGGAACGAATACTTGTGGAAGCGGCACTCCTGCCAGTTTGCCCATCACTTTGTATCAATTGCCAACACTGACAATTCTTGGCAGCCATTCGACTTATTGCATTAACTGGCGACCGGACACACTCACAGGTATTCCTGCTGGTGGTACATTTAACGGAACAACAGTAGCAAATATTTTCAATCCTGCAACAGCCGGTTTGGGAAGCCATACGATTACTTATACATACACTGATAGTAATAGTTGTGTATCTCATACATCCATCTCTGTAAATGTTGATCTTTGCACAGGTATTGCCAATTATGACCAAAGTAATTTTAATATTTATCCAAATCCTAACAATGGTTCATTTGTATTGTCAGTTCCAGACAATAGCAGGGGAGAGGTATTTATTTACAATACCATTGGCAAATTGGTTTACACTTCCATAGCAAACAAAGGAAACAGTTATGAAATAAATATTCCCGAAATGAGCAATGGCTTATACTTTTTGAAGTATATTTCAAACAATGGCTCATTCTCAGGAAATATCACTGTAGAAAAATAATTGAGTTTAATTTATACTGAAGGCGGGATTCTTAAAGAAGAACCCCGCTTTTTTTTTAAATAATTCATGTCGTTCTGATAATAACACTGAACAGTGTAATCATGAAACGAAATCAAGCCATCTTTCTTTTTACAATTATTTTCTTCACCTGTACCAGTTGAATCCCCAAGTCCTTATTGCAAATAAAAATGATCTGATCAAAATAGCTGATGTTATTTGATTGATTACAAATAGTTTTTCTTTAAATTGAAAATATATTTTGTATTAAAAGAACCATTGTGAATTTTTTTACTACTTTTGCAGCCCTGTAATTAAATTTGTAAAACAATTTCAATACAGAATAAAAAATTTTCGGGGTGTAACCTAGCCCGGTTCATCGCGTCCCGACATTGAGGTGTTGGGAAGGTTGCACTACCACCCGATAATAGAAAAAGTTCTTAAAATATTAAATAATTTTCGGGGTGTAGCGTAGCCCGGTTCATCGCGCCTGCTTTGGGAGCAGGAGGTCGCAGGTTCGAATCCTGCCACCCCGACAATTTTTTAAATAAAAAAGCCTTTTTAACCAAAGGCTTTTTCATTTTTTAGAAACTTTGAATCCAATTTTATTTTGGAATTTAAAAGTGGGCGAATGGTTTTTTGAAGGCTATTTTTTAGGTATAATTTTCCTGGTAAAAGATCCTTCAAATTTTGAGATTTTCAACAAAATTGAATTTTAAAAGCCAATTGTTTCAAATACAATTGATATTTCTTTTATCTTTGCAGCCGTTTTGAAATTTGGTTAAGGTTTTTATAGTGTTTTTAATTTGATATTGAAAAGCATTTTATGGTCAGCTCAAGTATTCAAAACAAACTGGTCCCGTAGCTCAGCTGGATAGAGCAACAGCCTTCTAAGCTGTGGGTCGTGGGTTCGAATCCCGCCGGGATCACTGAAAAAGATTTACCCCCCCCCTATTGTTAAGTGATATAATAGGGGGTTGATTTTATACACACAGAACACACACTTTTAATTAATTGTGTTTTTTACTTTTTATTAAATATGTCAAATGTTTTCTTTCTAACTTTACTAAGTGTGGAACGATATCTCATTATTTACATTATTACTCCTCAAAACCATTAAAGG
>CAISZK010000473.1 GCA_903889915.1 uncultured Bacteroidota bacterium | reverse complement strand
TCCGGTGGAACAGCAACAGATAATACAGCAACTGTAACATGGACCACTGCAGGTGCACAAAGTATAAGCGTCAATTATTCCATTGGTAATAATTGTATGTCGGCATCTGCAACAGTTTATAATGTTACTATTAATCCAATACCTGTGCCAACAATAACCGGTTCAACAAGTGCTTGTATAAACTCAACAGGAAATGTTTATACAACTGAATCAGGAATGACAGCTTACAATTGGAGTGTAGTTGGAGGAACAATTACATCTGGTGGAACAGCAACAGATAATACAGCAACTGTAACATGGACCACTGCAGGTTCACAAAGTATAAGCGTCAATTATTCCAGTGGCAATAGTTGTACTGCAGCATCTGCAACAGTGTATAATGTTACTGTTAATCCATTACATGTACCAACAATAAGCGGAAGCACATTAGCTTGTTTAAATTCAATAGGCAATGTTTATACTACTGAGGCAGGAATGACAGCTTACAATTGGAGTGTAGTTGGAGGAACAATTACATCTGGTGGAACAGCAATAGATAATACAGCAACAATAACATGGGCAGCTTCAGGAGCAGGATCCATTAGTGTTAATTATACCAATGTAACGGTGAATGGCTGTACAAGTCAATTTGATTCTGTATCTGTATTTATAAAACCACCTCAACCCAATCCTGAGATTTGCATTGTAAGTATTGATAGCACTGCAGGTCACTATATGGTCGTTTGGGATAAAATAATTTCAAACGCATTAACGAGCTATAAAATCTACAGGGAAGCGAGTATTTTATATCAATATGATCTGATTGGTTCCGTTCCTTACGATTCATTGAGTGTGTTTATTGATACAATTTCTAACCCGGCTCAACAGGCCTATAGTTATGAATTATCAGCAATTGATACCTGCGGGGTTGAAACAGCGCTGAGTTCAGAACATAAGACCATACATTTGTCAATCAACCAGGGCATGGGGACAACATACAATCTGATATGGAACAATTATGAGGGATTTACTGTTCCTTCGTTTACTATTTATAGGGGTATAACTGCAAATGTTCTTTATCCTTTAACAACTTTATCTTCATCATTAAATTCTTTTACCGATCTGACACCACCGGCCGGTTATGTATATTACCAGGTTGAAGTTGTCAATCCGGGGACATGCTCACCATCAAAATCATATAATTACAGTTCCTCCAGATCCAATATTGCAACGAATGAAGTTTTAACTGGTATTACTGATATTGAAGGTGAACTAATAAGTATTTATCCCAACCCTGCTTCAAATATTCTAACAATAGAAACTCCAATTCAATCCATAATTGAAATCTCAAATATCGAGGGTCAGCTAATAAAAACCTTTGCAACAACTACCGCTAAAACAAATTTGGTTATTTCAGAATTCTCAAATGGAGTATATACAGTGAAAGTGAAAACGGAAAAAGGAATTGCGGTGAGGAAATTTGTGAAAGAATGAAAAAAACCAAAAATTAAAAGATAGTTGATAAAAACAAACCAGTTAACAAATAAACAATTAAAGTTATGAAAACAAAATTACTAACATTGTTATCAATAGTGTTATGGAGCACCATCACTTTTGCACAAGCTCCAAAATGGTCTTGGGCAACAACTGCTGGGGGAAGCGGGAATGATGATGTCATTAGTTCAGCAAACGACATATCCGGAAATTTATATGTGCTTGGAGCTTATCAAAGTTCATCTATTAATTTTGGAGATACTACTCTGTACAATTTCCCTACCAGGTCAAAGGTATTTTTAATTAAATATTCCCCCACCGGGCAATTAATTTTTGCAAAAAAAATTGATGGTCCTGTTTATAGAGGAAAAATGATAATTGACAAACACAACAACATTTATGTAGGTGCAGAATATTCGGAAACAGTCATTTTAGGGAATGACACAATAACTGATAATTTTAGCGGAGATTGTAGCAATCTGGTTGTTTTTAAAATGGATTCATTAGGTAATGTTTTATGGGACAAAGGTTTTGGAAGTAGTTCTTGCGATGATTGTTTGGGATTGGGTCTTGATAAATCAGGTAATATTTATATGGGAGGCACTTTTGCAGGTGACACACTTATCTTTAATCATGACACATTGATAAAAACCGGAATTGCCGGCTCCCGTGATGTTTATCTTGCAAAAATTGATTCAAACGGCACTGTCGTTTGGGCCCGAAGTGTAAAAGGAAATGATGATGAAACGGGTGGCGAACTAAGCATTGATACAACCGGAAATATTTATACCTGCGGTCAGTTTTCAAGTTATTCCATAAATATAGGTGGTACTATTTTGTATAATTCAGGAGATGTTGACATTTTTTTTACAAAATATGCTCCAGATGGAAATTTGATTTGGGCAAAACGGATTACAGGTCCTTCTTCTCTTGTATTAGTGCCAAGAATAACGACAGATTCACACAATAACTTTTATATAAATGGTGTTTCTAATACCAATCTGATAAATTTCGCAGGAACAAATGTAAGCAATCCAGTAGGATCATGGAATATTTTTGTTGCAAAATTCAACCAAAATGGCGCTTATATTTGGAGCAAATTTTTCACAAGTTCTTTCTATAAAATACCTCAAAATATTACTGTAGATGAAACAGATAACACTTATATGACCGGTTGTTATTTCGGCAATATTACGATTGGGGGAAATACTTTCAATATAGATAGTTCCCATCAAATGGACGCTTTTATTACAAAACTAGATCCATCGGGTAACATAATGTGGGCAAAGAGTTTTGGTGGCAATGGAAATGAATACCCACAGCAGATATCTGTGAATTCCCTGGGGAATATTTTTATAACTGGAAATACTGAAAGTGATTCCATTTCTTTCGCAAATTTTCATTTTGCCTGTGAAGGATATGATGATGTATTTATTGCCTGCATGTTAGGATCTAATATTCATAGCAATGGTCCGTTATGTGAGGGAGATGAATTGGATTTGTTTGCTTCAACTATTCCTTCTGCAACATATAGCTGGACAGGACCCAATGGATTTATATCATCCGATCAAAACCCTATAATTGGAAACTCCACTGTAAGTAGTTCCGGCGCTTATGCAATACATGTAGTGGCACCGGGAGTGCAGGATTTTATTGACACGACTTATGTAAATGTTTATGCCATACCTCCAGCTCCTGTAGCCGGTAATGAAGGCCCCGGATGCTTGGGTTCCTCTGTAACCATCTCTGCTACTACTATTCCTGGCGCAGTTTATTATTGGTCAGGTCCCGGAGGTTTTAGCACCATCGGACAAAACCCTTCAATAGTTCCTGATTTATCAGGCACCTATGTGGTTTACGATGCTGTCAATGGTTGTTCCAGCCAAAAAGATTCAACTTATGTTACAATGTATCCTATTCCTTCAGCTCCTCATGTCTATGCAAATAACCCTGTATGCATAGGTACAGTAATTTCTTTGCATGCAGATTCAGTGAATGGTGGTTCTTTTAACTGGACAGGACCTGGTGGATATATTTCCTCTATTCAGAACCCTGTTGCAAGCGACAGCGCTACACAATCTATGAGTGATTATTATTATGCAGATGTCACGGTGAATGGGTGTACGAGTCTGTTTGATTCTGTATCTGTTTTTATTAAACCACCTCAACCTAATCCTGAGATCTGCATTGTAAGCATTGATAGCACTGCAGGTCATAATATGGTAGTTTGGGATAAACCTGTTTCAAATGCATTAACTGGTTATAAAATTTACAGGGAAGGAAGTATCTTAAATCAATACGATCTTATTGGTTCAGTTCCTTACGATTCATTGAGTGTGTTTATTGATACAATTTCCAACCCTGCCCAGCAGGCATATAGTTATAAATTGTCAGCAGTAGATACCTGCGGAGTTGAGACAGCGCTGAGTTCAGAACATAAGACCATACATTTGACAATAAACCAGGGCATGGGGACAACATACAATCTGATATGGAACAATTATGAGGGTTTTACTGTTCCTTCTTTTACTATTTACAGGGGTATTACTCCAAATGTTCTTTATACTTTAACAACTTTATCTTCATCATTTAATTCTTTTACAGACCTGACACCACCTGCCGGTTATGTATATTACCAGGTTGAAGTAGTAAATCCCGGCACTTGTTCACCATCAAAATCATACAATTACAGTTCTTCCAGATCAAATATTGCTACGAATGAAGTCGTAACAGGTATTACTGATTTTGAAAGTGAAGGGATAAGTATTTATCCCAATCCTGCTTCGAATATTCTGACAATAGAAACCCCAATTCAATCCATAATTGAAATCTCAAATATCGAGGGTCAGCTAATAAAAACCTTTGCAACAACTACCGCTAAAACAAATTTGGTTATTTCAGAATTCTCAAATGGGGTATATACTGTGGAAGTAAAAACGGAAAAAGGAGTGGCGGTGAAGAGGTTTGTAAAGGAATGAAAAAACCTGAGCAATTGAAGGCATTAAACAAATTATTCTTCAACCTTTAAATTCTCCTCAATAAAAAAGCCCCACAATTGTGGGGCTTTTTTATGGTAAATGATTTTACTATTCTTCGTCTTTCGATTCCGCTTCGTAAGTTTTTAATAGTTGTTCCTGAACATCTCCCGGCACTTGCTGATAGTCGGCAAACTTCATTCCATAAGTGGCACGTCCGCTTGTTACAGAGCTTAAAGCTGTGGAATACCTGTTCATTTCTGCCAATGGAACACGGGCTTTAATTTTCTGGTAATTTCCTTCGCTGTCCATTCCCAAAACAATAGCTCTACGTCCCTGCAGGTCGGTCATCACATCGCCCATTCTGTCGGAAGGCATGATCACTTCTACTTCATAAATAGGTTCGAGAATCTTTGGTCCGGCATTTTTAAAGGCTTCTTTAAATGCATTACGTCCGGCAAGTTTGAAAGAGATTTCATTTGAATCCACGGGGTGCATTTTTCCGTCGTAAACACTCACAACGATATCGCGTGCATAAGAACCGGTCAAAGGACCTTCTTCAATTTTCTCCATAATACCTTTCAGAATAGCAGGCAGGAAACGGGCATCAATAGCGCCACCCACGATACAGTTATGGAAAAACAATTTTCCACCCCAGTTGAGGTTTATTTCATCTCTTCCTCTTATCGGGAATTCAGTTTGATCGGGTTTGCCTTCGTACCATGGCTCAACCATCATGTAAACTTCACCAAACTGTCCGGCACCACCTGATTGTTTCTTGTGGCGGTAGGTAGCTTTGGCGGCTTTGGTGATGGTTTCCCTGTAAGGAATTTTAGGTGCAAAATATTCGATCTCTATTTTGTCAATATTTTCTATTCTCCATTTCAAAACAGTAAGCTGCAATTCGCCCTGTCCTTGTATGATGAGTTGTTTCAGTTCCTGCGATTGTTCGTAAACCACTGTAGGGTCTTCTTCGTGAACCACCCTGAGGATCCCGCCAAGTTTTTCATCATCGCTTTGGTTCTTTGCTCTTACGGCAGTACGGAATTTAGCTTCCGGATAAACGATGGCTTCAATAACCACATTCTGATTTTTTGGTGTATTGATGGTATTGCCTGTGTGAACATCCTTCAGCTTGATGGTAGCGGCGATATCACCTGCAACGATCTTTTCAATTTTATTACGGGTTTTTCCTGCAACGCAATAAAGCTGAGAAAACCTTTCTTTCGAGCCTGTGTTTGCGTTTACCATATCAGTACCTTCAACAATTTCGCCAGAAAAAAGTTTGAAGAACGAAACCTGTCCGAGATGTTGTTCAATGGAAGTTTTAAATACCATTACTGATGCCGGCTCCGAAGCGCTGCATTTTACGTCTTTCCCCTCAACGGTCTTTGGTGATGGTACTTCATTCGGGGCAGGAATAAATTCACAAACAAATTGCATAAAGCGTGCAACGCCTGTATCCATCTTGCCCGACATGCAAAGTACAGGATAAACATCCCTTTTGATAATACTTTGCTTCAGTCCGTGCAGCAATTCTTCCTCTGTGAGTGTACCTGCTTCGAAAAATTTCTCCATCAGTTTTTCATCGCTTTCGGCTGCAGCTTCAATCAATTTTCCGCGCAGATCTTCAGCTTTTGCTTTTTCCGAATCAGGGATATCGGTGATTTCGGCTTTTGGAGTTCCCGCTGTGAATTTGTACTGTTTCATTTTAAGCACGTCAATCACTGTGTTAAAACCGGCTCCACTGTTGAGCGGATATTGAACAGCTATCACTTTGTCGCCAAAGAATTGTTTCATCTGGCGCATTGATTCATCAAAATTTGCTTTTTCATGATCCAATTGATTCAATGCAAAAACCACGGGCGAGTTATATTTTGTGGTATGTCTCCAGGTGATTTCAGTGCCTACTTCCACACCGTTTTGAGCGTTGACAACCATGATGGCTGTGTCGCAAACTTTGAGAGCGGCCACTACTTCGCCAACAAAATCATCAAAACCGGGAGCATCAATGATATTGATCTTATGGTTTTCGAACTCGGCATACATCACCGTAGAGCTAATAGAGTTCTGGCGTTCCAGTTCAATATCCCTGTAATCCGAAACTGTATTTTTATCTTCCACTGTTCCGCGTCTGCCAATCACTGCACCTTCAAACAGCATTGCTTCGCTAAGAGTGGTCTTACCTGATTTTGCACCGCCTATCAGTACAATATTCCGGATTTCATTCGTTTGATAAACTTTCATAATTATAAAGTGGTGTTATAAGTTGTGTAAATTATTTACTTACAAAAAGTCGGCAAAGCTAAATATTTTTTAAAAATAAAAAAAGCTAAATGTGCATTTTGGCAAAACTTTCAGAAAACCTTATCATTGGGAAACGAACAGACAGGAATAATTAATGAAAACAGACATGCAAGAGGTTTTCGGTTACCGTAATTCGGTTACTTTTTAGGTTGAAGATTCAATTTTAAAAAAAAGGGCTGCACCTCCTGCAGCCCTTCCTTATAATTAACTAAAACAAGAATTTCTATGCTAAGAACGATATGGAGGTAAATTGAGGTCAAAAGTAAAATGCCAAATTCTTGCCAGCAAATTTATTCTACAATGTACCTCCAAACACCGACCATTCACCATTTATGATCTTCACCAGGTTCAGCGATTGGAAAAGGGAAGTCAGCCTTTAAACCACCATGTTCTTCGAATAGTTTACCTGACACTTGCAAAGGGGCATTAAAATTTCGTAATTTGCAATCGGAAAAATAATTAAGTTTATAAAAGAAAGCATCTAAAATGAAAACCAAATACAAAATCCTGGTCCATCTCATTTTCTGGTTTTATATCGTCAACCAAAGCGTTGCCAATACTTATTTTGCAATGGCAGGAAAGGTTGAGGCAACATCCTATTTATACCAGGACGTTTTCTGGACGACTTTTCTTAATTTTCTGGCTTTTTACACAATTTATTTTTGTCTGCCTTTCCTTTTCCGGTACAAGTACAAGGTTCTAAGTGTGGTATTCGGTTTATTGATTTTTATAGCTACCACTGCTATCCGGTTGCCACTGGATTATGGTTTCTGGAAATACATAATGTGTCTTCCTGAAAAGGACCTCATCATTCAATCTTCCTGGATGTGGAATGAATTTCGCATGGTGTTTATCACCGGCATTTATTCCATTTTGATTCATTTTACCATTAGTTGGTTTGACTCGCAAAAATTGAAAGCTGAACTCCTGAATCAAACAAAGACCAGCGAGCTTGCATTGCTCCGGTCGCAGATAAATCCGCACTTTCTTTTCAACACTCTCAACAATATCTATTCACTGGTTTATAAAAAATCAGATGATGCTCCCGAGGCTTTAATGAAACTTTCATCCATCATGCGCTATACCCTGTATGATTCAAATGCAGACAAAGTTTTGCTGAGTAAAGAAGTCGAATATCTGAAGAGTTTTATTGAGTTGCAGCAGTTGAGATTCAAGCCCGACAATTTCGTCAAATTCAACATTACAGGTGATACTGAAGGGTTCACTATAGCGCCGATGATCTTCATTCCTTTTGTTGAAAATGCCTTCAAACACGGCAGTAAGAAAGTTGATTCACCGGGGATCATTATTACGCTCAATGTTGATGATAAAAAAACAATTTTTGAAGTAATGAATTTTGTGACCACTGAGGAAAAATCGAATAAAGATACAGTAGGCGGGATTGGTCTTCAGAATGTAAAACGCCGCCTTGAATTACTCTACAAGGACAAATACAAAATAAGTCTGAGTCAGCCCGAAAACCAGTACATTGTTAAACTAGAAATTGACAACAAATGAAAATTAAATGCGTAGCAATAGATGATGAGCCATTGGCGCTCGAGATCATTAAAAATTATTCAGAAAAAGTGCCTTTTCTTGATCTTATCATGACTTTCGATAACGCTCTTGAATCAATTGATTTTTTGAAAAACAACAAGGTTGATTTGCTATTTCTCGACATTCAAATGGAAGAGCTGACGGGGATTCAATTGCTCAATATTTTGAAGGTAAAACCAAATGTGATTTTCACAACGGCTTATGATTCCTTTGCAATTGCAGGTTTCGAACTTGATGCGATTGATTACCTTTTAAAGCCAATTTCATTTGAGCGTTTTTTAAAGGCAGCAAACAAGGTTTATGAAAAACTTATGCTTGAATCACCGGTTACTGAAAATTCCAGGGATGCCGGCAATCAATCAAACAACGAAAATTATCTTTTTCTGAAGACTGAATTTCGTTTAGAAAAAGTTAGTCTGTCCGAAATACTCTATATCGAAGGTATGGGAGATTATCTCAGGATAGTCACACCTGCAAAGCGTATCATGACTTTGCAGAGCTTTAAAAGAATGGAGGAATTGCTTCCTTCAAATAAATTTTTTAGGGTACACAAATCATATATTGTCGCTGTAGAAAAAATTGATACCATAGAAAAAGGACACATTAAAATAAGTGATAAGTCAATCCCGATAAGCGATACTTACAAAAAACTTTTTTTTGATTTTCTCGAGAAAAGAAAACTGACGTAAGTCAATTGGATCTCATAGCTGAAAACCATAAGTCTCCTCTCTGGGGAACATCATAAAAAAGGCAGCGTTCTGAATGAACTCTGCCTTTATTTTTTTGATAGCGGATTTAACAATTTAATCCTGCCGGATTCTTTCCGGCATGCTTCAGGAGATAACTGCTTTTTTGTTTAGTACCACCGGAGCTGAATACTTTGTCTTTCCATTGCCACCTGCATTTCTCCACATGGCTCCAAGAGGAGAAACATACTTTGCAATTTGATTATTCTCAAAAATAATGATACATGTCGGATCAGACCTGAAAATATTTTTGACCGGCAGAGCCTTCTCAACATTGATCCTTACGTAACTTTTCTGAGAATGAAAAGTTGCATTTTTATTGGCATCATAGCCATTTGCGATTTGTGCACTTGCCGGGCATATCACCGATGCCAGCAGAACTGCTAAAGAAATAATCAGTGTTTTCATAGTTTTAAAATTTAAGTTGTTGATTGTTTATTTGTGTGACGTTTTCGATTTAGATAATGTTACAGATATTTGTACTTTTTATTGCTTTTTGGTTCAATCAGATTTTTATGAGTTTGAAATCAAATTTCATCAGGAAAGGTTTTCCTGTTACCCCTGCATCAGGAGTGACTATTATTTTAGACAATTCCTGAAATACGTATGATTGAAGTTCGCCGACCAGTGAAAAGCAATTAATCACTTCGATGTTTCCATCTTCCCTGACAGTAAATTCGGCGAAGACTGTTCCTTCCAATTGCAAATCAGCAACCGGTTTTGGAAATTCAATATGTGTGGAGATCTCTTCACGCATGCTTATTTCCGGACTTTTTGCGAAAGATGTTGTTACTACAAACAGCATCATTGAGAGCAGGATCATCATTAGAGTTTTCATAACTTTAAGCTTTTGTTTGTTTATACTTTGTTTGATTGACACAAAAGTATTACAAGGGCAGGTGCACATGCAAATCTATTCTATAACCCCTTCTTGCCTGCCGACCACTTAATTTAATATCCGGATAAGGAAGATAACCGGGAAAAAGGAGATCTTACAGATGGTTTTGGTGCTTTACCCAAAACTACGATCTGGGTTTAAACAGTTTTTCTGTTATCAGCATATGCCAATACCAGCACCGGTACTGTGCTTTCATGAAGTTTGATAAAAATTATTCTATCTGTAAACTAAAATAATTTTTGAACAAAAACAGTAAAAGAAATCTGGCATTAAGTTTAAAAACCCAATATGCATACACATGTTCTTTTTTGTAAACACGGAAAACTTTATAGATTTTGCATCCGTTGCAACACAAATATCCCATTGGGAAAATTCATTGTCAAACCCACTTCTAACGTATGATTGAGCACCCTTAATTTTTTTTAATAAAAGTGATTATGATTTAATAAAAAGTTTAATTTTGACAACTTTTGTTGATCTAAACGTTTTAGGTCATTATTACTGTAAATTAAATCTTGCTATTATGTCAGAAAAAAGACTTTCATTGATGGATATTGCAAAAAGCCTTAATTTGTCAAAAACACTTGTTTCAATGGTAGTAAATAACCAGGGTGATGAAAAAGGCATAGCAAAAAAAACACAGTTGCTTGTTTGGGAAAAAGTCAAGGAATTAAATTATAAGCCAAATCTGATGGCCAGAGGGCTGAGATTGGGGCGTTCCAATACCATTGGCCTTATTGTTTCAGACATCTCCAATCCTTTTTATGCCAAAATAGCACGTCATATTGAAAAGTTAATCGAACCACTTGGATACAATATTATTATCTGCAGCACTGATGAGAATCACGAAAAAGAATCCCGACTTAAAAATTTATTGAAAGACCGCATGGTTGATGGACTGATCATTTCTACCTCTCAAAAAGATTGTAAAGAATTTATTGAATTGCTGGACACAAAATTTCCCTTTGTTTTAATTGACAGGGTAATGGCGGACATTAAACCAAACAGCGTTTATGTTGATAATTTTAAAGGAGCATTCGATGCAGTGACACATCTGATGAATCAGGGCTATGTTAATATTGCCGCTTTTGCAGTATCGCCAATTTATGTTTCAACCATTAAAGACAGAATTGAAGGATATCTTCAGGCATTAAGATTAAACGGTTTAGACCATGATAAAAAATTTCTGAAAGAGATACCTTTTAATGATGTAAAAAATTCAGTGAAAAAAGAACTTACCCAGCTACTTCAGGAACATGACAGAATTGATGCTTTATTCGCAGTTAACAATAACATCGCTATTGCCTGCCTTGACTGTTTAAATGAAATGAGAGTAAAAATACCGGATGATCTCGCTTTTGTTTGCTTCGACGATCTTGAGGTGTTTAAATTCAGTCAGCCATCAATAACAGCGGTGGCCCAACCGATGGAAGAAATAGCCAAAAATGCTGTAGATATTCTCATGAATGTAATTAATAGTAAAGAATCTGAACCAACAACTAAACAGGTAGTACTTCAAACCACCCTAAACATCAGAAGATCCACTGTAAAATAAATTAATGCGTTCAAAGTTTGCTCAGGTCAGAAATGACTACTGACAATTGACCAATGACTATCAATGAAAATTAATGACTAAAAACCAATAGTTATGAATCAGGAAAAGAACAATCCAAATTATACATCATCACTGATAGTTCTCACTACCCTTTTCTTTACATGGGGTTTTATCACTGTGCTGAATGATATTCTAAGCCCTTACCTGAAAGGTGTTTTTTCACTTTCGCATTTTGAAGCAAACCTTGTTCAGTTTGCTTTTTTTATTGCTTATTTTTTAGGTTCGTTGATCTATTTCATTTTGTCAATCACTGTTGGCGATCCCATTTCGCGCATAGGTTATAAGAATGGCATCATAATCGGATTATTTGTTTCGGCTGTTGCCTGTTTCCTTTTTTATCCGGCAGCTACCACTTTCCATTCATTCGGCGTTTTCCTTGGTGCATTGTTTTTGCTGGGTCTTGGTTTCACAATACTTCAAATTGCCGCGAACCCTTATGTAGCCATACTTGGCACTCCTGAAACTGCATCGAGCCGACTGAATCTTTCGCAGGCATTCAACTCTTTCGGAACTACCATCGCTCCGGTACTGGGTGGGTTTTTCCTGTTCGAATATTTTATATCTGACAAAAATGACGGAGCCTCATCTGTAAAAATACCATACCTTTTTCTTTCTGCAGTACTTGTGCTCCTGATGATCTTTATTTATTTTTCAAAACTACCTGTTTTATCAAATAAAGACAAGATAGAAAAAAAAGCAGGAGTATTAAAATTCCCGAACCTTACCTATGGAATGTTGGCTATATTTTTTTATGTTGGAGCCGAAGTTGCCATCGGAAATAATCTTGTATCCTTTATCGGACTGCCGAAAATACTGGGAGCTACACCCGGTGAGGCCAGCAATTACCTGGCTTACTATTGGGGTGGAGCTATGATTGGACGTTTTCTTGGTGCAGTTTCATTGAGCGGAATCAAGACTGTAAGAAAATATATTTCTATGGTGCTGATTGCAGCTGCCGCATTCATCATGATCTATTTCATCACATACTACATGAAAGGATTGAAATTTGAACAGGTGTGGTATTATGTCGGTTTTATGATCCTGAATTATTTTATTTTTATCCTGGGCCGTTCGCTTCCTGCACGTACACTGGCTTTGTTCTCAGTGATAGCATTGGTACTTCTTCTGACTGCAATTTTTACTGAAGGAAAAGTTTCCATGTGGTGCATGTTA
>CAISZK010000472.1 GCA_903889915.1 uncultured Bacteroidota bacterium | reverse complement strand
CATCAACTAAAGATAGAAAAGAGGAAAAAGTATATTTTATCTTTTCCTTTTTCTTTTAACTTGATAGTAATTTCAATAGTATTTTCAATTATTGAAATTATGAATTATCAACGGATTATTTATTAGTAATTAAAAATCCCAAGTTAAAACCGAATGCAATGCATCACTAAGCTTCGGGAATTTCGGAAGCTACAAATCCAAAACAACTGAATCAGATATGCAAAGGCAGATCATTGAACGAACACAGTTTGATGAATAGAAAGAATTGTTATTTTCCGCTTTAAACAATCTCAAATTTATGTTGTTTGTCAAGAATAATTGAAAGGTTTATTGTAGCTTTAAGAGCTTCAAACACCCTAAGTATTGTTGAAAATCTAACATCTTTGGTGTTGTTTTCTATTTTTGAAATTTGTGCTTTTTGCACTCCTATTAAATCGCCGAGTTGTTCCTGTGTCATGTTTCTTTCAATACGGGTTTGTTTGATTATTTCGCCAATAATATCAACTTTCAATTCGTATTCAAATTTCTCGCGTTCAGGACTACCTTTCTTGCCAATATATTTGTCGGTTACCTCTTCAAGAGTATAAGTCTTTTTTACGTTGTTTTTAGTTGTCATATCAAATATTTTTTAAATAATCGTCTCTTAATTTTTCCGCTTTTTCAATTTCTTTTACAGGTGTTTTAATTTTCTTTTTAATAATGCCATGCGTACAAATTACGATAGTTTCAATTCCATTTTTCTTATGCCAGAAAGCAAACAAACGATAATGTTTACCATTAAATAAAGTTCTGAATTCCCATATTGTTTCAGTAAGTTTTTTGAATAATTCCGGGTCAATTAAAATTCTTGACTTCCAAATATTGTATAGAATTTTCTCCTTATCTTTTATTGGAATAATATCTATGAACTTCATAGCTTCCGGTAGAAATTCTACGTTAAACTTGTATTCCATTATTATTATTTTTTGCAAAAATACAAATTTCCCTTTAAGGAAACAAAAAAATCCCAAACTCTAACAGAAAAAGAAACCAAAATGTGCATAGATGCACAAAAGAATCCTGAAAAATATTCCGACCTGATGGTTCGCGTGGCAGGCTTTACTGACTGCTTTATTGATCTTGTACCTGATGTGCAAAGACAGAAAGGCGTTCAGGCTAGGATACCTTATTTCATTGACATCAACTAAGACGTAAAGTTCCAAATTCCAAATTCAAAGAACCAAATTCCAGGAGAAAAGGAAGAAACCTATTAATAAGAAATGCCCAAAGCGAATAACGTTTTGGGCATTTCTTGTATTTAGAATTTGGATCTTGGAATTTGGAATTTTTTATGTTGCGCTGTAAGCTTCAACTTCCGGTTTTAGCTTTTTAATGAGTCCCTGTAAAACTGTTCCGGGACCTACTTCAATAAAAGTTGTGGCGCCATCAGAAATCATGTTTTGCATGATCTGAGTCCAGCGAACCGGAGAGGTCAACTGTGAGATCAGGTTTTCTTTGATGATATCAGGATTGAAAACGCTTTGTCCGATTACATTCTGATAAATCGGACAAATTGGTTTTTCAAAATGTGTTGAATTGATCGCTGCTGCAAGTTCAACCCTTGCAGATTCCATCAAAGGTGAATGAAATGCTCCTCCAACTTTCAAAGGCAATGCTCTTTTTGCGCCTGCTGCCTTTAATTTTTCACATGCTATTTCAATTCCTTTCATTGAGCCTGAAATAACCAGTTGTCCTGGACTATTGTAATTTGCCGGAACCACCACTTCCTCGGTTATGGATTTACAAATTTCTTCAACGATTTTATCATCAAGGCTAAGTATAGCAGCCATTGTGGAAGGATTGGCTTCGCAGGCTTTCTGCATAGCAGTCGCACGTTTTGAAACTAAAACCAGTCCATCCTCAAATGACAAAGCTTTATTTGCAACCAATGCTGAAAATTCACCCAATGAATGTCCTGCAACCATATCAGGTTTAAAGGAATCCCCAAGGGTTTTAGACAGTATTACTGAATGAAGAAAAATAGCAGGTTGGGTAACTTTGGTCTGTTTGAGGTCCTCATCAGTTCCGTTAAACATCAGGTCAGTGATGCGAAATCCAAGAATATCATTTGCCTTTTCAAAAAGATCTTTTGCCAGAGCAGATTTTTCATAAAGGTCTTTGCCCATACCTACAAATTGTGCACCCTGTCCGGGGAATAAATATGCTTTCATAGAAAAAGTTAGTTGTTAGTTGTTAGTCGTTTGTTGTTGTGTTCAAAGATTAAGGTTTAAAGTTCAGGACTGGCTTAGTGATTAGCCCATAATGACCAATGTCTTTTGACTTGTGGCTAATTATTAAGTAATGTTTTTCACTGCCCCAACCACCAACCACTAACTACAAACCACAAACCCTTTTACTTTCTGTTTCCCATAAAACGAAGAAGGAACAGGAAGAGGTTGATAAAATCTAGATAAAGCCTGAGAGCGCCCATGATGACTAGCTTTTTGGTGGGTTCAGTACCATATTCCACACCGCCTGCTATTCTTTTTAATTTCTGAACGTCATAAGCGGTAAGTCCTGTAAAAATAAGAACTCCGGCAATACTGATCAACCAGTCTAATGAAGAACTGTGCATGAACATATTCACCAGGCTGGCAATGATAATACCTACCAGGGCCATCATCATGATAGAACCAAACTTGGTAAGGTCGGTGTTTGTAGTATAACCAACCAAAGCCATCACACCGAAAGTCCCTGCAGTCACTGCAAAAGTGAGGAAAATAGATCCTGTTGTGTAAGCAAAGAAAATAAAACTCAGACTCATCCCCATCAGGAATGAATAGCCCACAAATAACAGAGTTAGTATTGATGATGAAAGTTTGTTAAACCCAAAAGACATAATAAGAACTACGGCTAAAGGTGATAACATCACTATCCATCCAAGTCCCGACATTCCTACACGTCCGGTGACGGGATCAACATCGTATAAAGACTTGAAAAATGCAACATTTGTGCTGAAATAGTAAGCAAATATTGCAGTGATGGCAAGTGCAAAAAACATCCACGAAAACACCGATGCCATAAATGTTCTTGGAATGGCGATATCCTGTGAATTCTGGTTTGCAAAATTCATATTGTCGTTTTGATTTTGATTGAAATTAAACATAGCTAGTTGTTTTTAAAGTTGATGCTGCAAAGGTACAAAATAATTTGATATCAATGCAGGTTAGAGCTTATCAGATGGATGAATTCCTGCCTGGTTTTTTCAACGCAAAAAGCGCCTACAAAGTCGGAAGTTGTGGCAACAGAGTTTTGCTTTTGTATCCCTCTCATGCGCATGCACAAATGTTCGGCTTCTATGACCACTGCAACACCGAGGGGCTTCAGCGTATTGTGTATGCATTCTTTTATCTGTGTAGTCAGTCGTTCCTGAACCTGCAGACGACGGGCAAATGCATCAACCACGCGCGGAATTTTGCTTAATCCAACGATATAACCATTTGGAATATAAGCAACATGCGCTTTTCCGATAAATGGAAGCATGTGGTGCTCGCACATTGAATATATCTCAATATTTTTCACCACTACCATCTGCTTGTAATCCTCTTTGAACATAGCTGAACGAAGCAATTCTTCAGGATTCAGGTCATAACCATGTGTAAGAAACTGCAATGCTTTCGACACTCTCATTGGGGTCTTAAGCAAGCCTTCACGTTCAGGGTCCTCCCCTATCAGTTTTAAGATTTCTTTATAATGAAAAGACAGTTTATTCAGAATTTCTTCGTTGTAAACATCTATTTTTTCATAACCATCCATCGTGTTTTCTTGTCCCATTTCTTTATTTAAATCTATCATGGAAAAAATGTTAGTTGTTTGTTGTTAGTTGTTCGTTGTTTTGTTCAAAGTTTAAGGTTTAAAGTTCAAGGTTAGGGGCTGAGGTGCTATGATTTATTGAGCCGCTTTCTGCCACTGCCACTGCAACTGCTACTGTCCCTGCCCCCTTTTCCTTATAACTAATACTTATTACCCTTCCCGAAATACTCCGCATAATTATTCTCTGTCTCGATAAGCTTTATGCAATGAAGATCGGCTCCCATTTCTTTAATGGGTTTTTCCAGTTGTTCCCATATTTTTATTGCAATATTTTCAGTAGAGGCAAGAATGTTTTTCATAAAATCAACTTCGATATTGATATTCTTGTGGTCTATCTTGTCAATTATTTCCGATTTTATCAGCGCATTCAGGTCTGTGAGGTTAATGAGCAAACCTGTCTGAGGGTTGATCTCGCCTTTCACTGTTACGAACAAAGTATAGTTATGCCCGTGCCAATTGGGGTTAGAGCATTTGCCAAAAATGATCAGGTTCTCTTCATCGCTCAGTTCCGGTTTGAACAGGCGGTGAGCAGCATTGAAAAGCGCCCTGCGTGTTATGTAGATCATAGTCAATTTTTGATTTGCAAAGGTATTAATAGTTATCTTCAAAATTAAAATAATAGTGTAAATTTGATGTTGGAAAAAAGAGTTGTTAGTAGTTTGTTGTTTGTAGTTAGTGGTTAGTGGTTTCGCGATGAAAAATTATCTTAAAAGATCAGCGGTTTTGATTATTTTATTGCTGCATGTAGCGCACATTCAGGCACAGAAGACATCCGTGTTTAAAAGCTTTTTCAAATTAAGTCGTCCTGAAAAATGCTGGGTGATGCGGCATCCTTTTATTGCAAAGAAGGCATTCATTAAAACACAGGATGTGCTGAAAATAACTGATTCCATTGCTAAGTCCACGGTTCTCGACGGCGACAAAAACGGCGGTCAGGTGGATGCTTTTCGTCATGCTTACTGGATGGCTTTGTTATCAAAACATTTCGGTCGTCATAAAGCCCTCAGACTTGGACGTGCTCATGAAAAAGGAAATCACATTGACTACAAAAAACACCGGCTTGAAGAGGGTACACATCCTGATAAAGTAAGCAGCGATATGGATCTCTATAATAATATCGGTGGAGCGGCATTGGAAAATGACAACAAAACTGCCACTGATAAAGAATTGCAAACCTTAGTCATTAATGCCATCAAAGCAGGTAAAATGAAAATTATTAAAAAGGATAGTCATGGTAACTTCCTTGATAAAGATAATACTATTATTCCTGCTGATAGTTTGAAGGGGAAATGGGAGAATGGTAAGTGCCTGATAAATTCAGATTGGAAATTTATACCTAAAACAGGATAAACCTGTTCATTTTTTGACAGCATGAAAAAGAAATTTTAAGAGAAATTACAAGGCGTGCCAATAGTTGATCTATAACTATTGACTTTTGACATAAGTTTGACCAATTTAAAATGTAAAGATTGCTAAGCATCCCCACAAAGCATCCATAATACAAATTAGTCGTAATCCCGACAGTGCAATAAGCAATGTTGAGAAAAAAAGCAACCCAACCATTAGTAACCAATTACAGTCGAACTTTTAACCTTACCAATGTTACACTATTACTTTAGCACATAGAGATGGGTTGTCGTCCTTTAAATAAGCCTGAAAATTCTTTAAGACATTAATGGATGCAGTCATCCTTATCATGTCAGTGTTACTCATCCTCATGACTTACGCTGGCGTGAAGATGGTTGTATTTGGGTTTATCATGTTAACGGTTGAACTGATAAGGTTACGCGTTATCCTTATCATGTTACACGTTAACTTTATAAAGTCAACGCCTGACATGATAAGGTTAAAGGGTAACATGATAAAGTCTCACGTTAACTTTGTAATGTTACACGTTAACTTTATAAAGTCACACGTTGACATGATAACGTTAACCTTTAACTTTATAAAGTCACACGTTAACTTGATAACGTTACACGTTAACTTTGTAAAGTCACTCGTTAACTTTATAAAGTTAGCCTTTAACATTATCATACTAACGGTTGGAATAACTTGGCATACTGAATAGCATGATTTTAGGAAAGGTATTAATATAATTAAAAAGATAATTGAACAGAGCGAAAAATGCAGAAAGGCTAGTGAAAATTGAAAAATGTATAGAGTCTCTTTTTTTATTACCTCCCCGTTTTACAGTAATTATTTTTCCTTTCATCACTTAGCAATATTGAAAACTATGTTTCACTCAGTATTCATAACACCGTATTTTCGAAACTATGTGTTTTACCATTTACCAACTGTGCCTATTGTGGTAAATTTTCTCAAACCCAAAGCCTCTTATCTTTTCTATCTTCTATTTGCTATTAACTATTTTCTATTTCAAAAACTCCCCCGCCCTCTCCAGCGCTTTCTCAATTCCCTCAACCTTCTTTCCTCCTGCTGTGGCAAAGAAAAGCTGTCCGCCGCCGCCACCCTGAATTTCTTTCGCAAGTTCACGAACTATTTTGCTTGCATCCATTCCTTTTTCAGCAACAAGATTTTCTGAGATCATCACTGCAATGCCGGGTTTGCCTTCACATTCATAAGCAAGGACAAGAAACAGGTTTTCGATGTCGTTTTTCAAAGCATAGGCAAGATCTTTTGCTCCTGAAGCATCAAGACCGATCTTCTCTGCAAGGAAGTTGATGCCATTGATATTTTTTACTTTCGCTTTCAGTTCGTCTTTCAAACCAAGCGCTTTCTCTTTCATGAACTCTTCAATCTGTTTTTGAAGTGCATTGTTCTGATCGAGAAGCTGGGTAAGACTTTTCACAATGTCTTTGGGGTTCTTTAAAGCTTCGCGCACCTGTGCAATTAATTCAAACTGGCTGTTCATATATTCTTCAGCTTTCAGTCCGGTGATTGCTTCTACCCTGCGGATGCCGGCTGCAATGGCGCTTTCGGAAATGATCTTAAACATTCCGATTTGCCCTGTTGCTTTCACATGCGTACCTCCACAAAGTTCCATAGAATAATTCCTGTCGAAAGTAATAATGCGCACCTGGTCTCCGTATTTTTCACCAAAGAGTGCCACAGCGCCCATTGTCTTTGCTTCGGCCATGGGCACATTGCGCAGGTCTTCGCCCATAATATTTTCGCGTATTTTTTCATTCACGATTGCTTCTACCCGTGCAATTTCATCGGCTGTCATTTTTGAAAAATGAGCGAAGTCAAAACGCAATCTTTCATCATCCACCAGCGAACCTTTTTGCTCCACATGCGTTCCCAATACCTGCTTCAGTGCAGAATGAAGAAGATGCGTGGCAGAGTGGTTGTTCTCAGTCTGACTTCTTTTTTTCTTATCAACGATGGCAATAAAAGTAGCTGAAATATCTGCCGGTAGTTTTTTGGTAATATGAATGGTGAGGTTGTTTTCTTTTTTCGTATCCTCAACAGAAATTTTCTCTCCGTTTGCTTCGAGATAACCGCGGTCGCCAACCTGTCCGCCTGATTCAGCATAGAAAGGAGTTTTGTCAAACACAAGTTGAAAGAATTCTTTGTCCTTGGTTTTAATCTTGCGGTATTTTAAAATTTCAACTTCAGTTTTCAAAGAATCATAGCCTACGAATTCAGTATTTTCAATAGGTTTCAGTTCAATCCAATCTTCGGTATCTATAGTAGCAGCATTGCGCGAACGGGCTTTCTGTTCTTCCATTTTTTTATTGAAGCCATCCGAATCAACATCCCACCCCTGCTCTTTTGCCATCAGTTGTGTAAGGTCGAAAGGAAATCCGAAAGTGTCGAAAAGTTCGAATGCAAAAACTCCATCAATTATTTTCTTTTCACTATTGAGTTGTACATAGTTTTCAAAACGCTGAATACCTATTGCCAGTGTGCGCAAAAAGGCAATCTCTTCTTCAGCGATCACTTTCCTTATCAACTCCTGCTGTGACTGAATTTCGGGAAAGAAGCTGCCCATTTGGTTCACAAGCACCTTCACAAGCTCATGCATGAAGGGTTCTTTGAAACCAAGGAAAGTATATCCGTAACGAACAGCCCTTCGCAGAATGCGGCGTATGACGTATCCTGCTTTGTTGTTTGATGGAAGCTGCCCATCAGCAATGGCAAAACTTACAGCGCGAAGATGATCGGCAACAACACGCATGGCAATATCGGCTTTGGTTTCTTCGCCGTATTTTTTCCCTGCCATTTGTGCAATTTCAGTGATAATAGGTTGGAAAACATCCGTGTCGTAATTAGATTTCTTGCCTTGTATGATCATGCAAAGTCTTTCGAATCCCATGCCGGTATCAACATGTTTAGCTGGTAACGAAGAAAGGTGGCCATCTGAAAGACGGTTAAATTCAATGAAAACAAGGTTCCATATTTCAATAACATGAGGATCGCTTTTATTTACAAGGGTTTTACCATCTATCTTTTTTCTGTCAGCATCATCACGAATGTCAACATGAATTTCGGAACAGGGACCACAAGGACCGGTATCGCCCATTTCCCAGAAATTGTCTTTTTTAGAACCAAAGAGAATGCGGTCTTCAGGAACAAGGTTTTTCCAAAAATTTAAAGCCTCAGTATCTGCCGGTATTCCATCAGCCTCGTTGCCTTCGAACACTGTCACATACATCCTGCTTTTGTCAATTTTATAAATGTCTGTCAGCAGTTCCCATGCCCATTCTATTGCTTCTTTTTTAAAATAATCGCCAAACGACCAGTTGCCGAGCATCTCAAACATGGTGTGATGATACGTATCATGACCCACTTCTTCAAGGTCGTTGTGCTTACCGGACACACGAAGGCATTTCTGCGAATCAGCTACACGCAGGTGTTTTGCAGCAGAATTGCCAAGGAAAATATCCTTGAACTGGTTCATGCCGGCATTGGTGAACATCAAAGTCGGATCGTTTTTTACAACCATTGGCGCTGATGGTACAATGGTGTGATTTTTCTGTGCAAAGAAGGT
Organism: uncultured Bacteroidota bacterium; assembly: GCA_903889915.1. Lineage (GTDB taxonomy): Bacteria > Bacteroidota > Bacteroidia > Bacteroidales > CG2-30-32-10 > CAISZK01. The sequence continues at coordinate 1,500 of CAISZK010000472.1, read as the reverse complement.
TGTAAAGGTTTTTCTTATGTCGGCAGCATTCATTTTCAAGGCTATTTCGTTAACATTTTTTTAGAGTATGACCTCTGCAAAGTTAGATTATTTTGGTAGTTTTGCACTTAGGCACGTAAAAATTCCACTGAACACAGGCAGTTTATCGAGGGTGTTTTTTTTCATTTGTTTAAAAGAATGCTCAATTTGATACTTTTCGTTGTTCAGTATATCAATAGAGTAAACATCAAAAATGTTTAAAAGAAGGAAAAAGCATCAGTACCATTTCAACACCAAGTCGCTGACCTTTGAAAAAGTAAAGGTTTCAATAAAGGAAAAGTTTAAAAAGTTCCTTTATATAGCAGCAGCGGGATTGGTATTTGCTACTGTGGTGTTGCTAATCGCCTATAATTTCCTTAACTCTCCTAAAGAAAAAATGCTGCAAAGAGAAATTGATCAATACAAACTACAGTATGAAATTCTGAACGAACGTATGGACAAGCTGGACCTTGTGGTGAAAGATATGGAGAACAGGGATGACAATATTTATCGTGTGGTTTTTGAAGCTGAACCCATACCCAGTTCCGTACGTCATGCCGGTTTTGGAGGGGCTGACCGCTACGCCAAACTTGACGGTTATGACAATTCAAAACTTATTGAATCCACTACCAAAAAACTTGACATTCTCTCGCGCGAACTTTATGTACAGTCGAAGTCGTATGATGATGTACTTGCACTGGCGAAAGATAAAACCAAGATGATGGCATGTATTCCGGCTATTGTTCCAATTAAAGGTGGTGCTTTAAAAATTGGCTCGGGCTTTGGTTATCGCCTGCACCCTATTTATAAAACATTGCAGATGCATCCCGGTATTGACTTTATTGCACCCCGTGGTACGCCTATTTTTGCTACAGGTGATGGAGTGGTTCAATCACCTCCGGGAAATTATCTCACCGGTTATGGGATCTGCGTGGTCATCAATCATGGGTATGGTTACGAGACTTTGTATGGTCACATGAGCCGCAGAGTAGTGAGCGAAGGCGCTGTTGTGAAACGCGGACAGCTTATTGGTTATATTGGCAGCACAGGAATGTCAACAGCTCCCCACCTGCATTATGAAGTATGGAAAAGCGGCGCAAGAATTAATCCTGTAAATTATTTTTACAACGATCTTACTCCGGCAGAATATCAAAAAGTGCTTGAAATATCCTCGAAAGTAAATCAATCATTTTAATTACAAAAAAGTTTAAAACAATATCTTTTTAATATTATTGCATCGAAGTACGTCCCGAAATTTCGATTTGGCGTCAAGCCAAGGAATCATTTTTCCGGGAGAAAGTCCTGTAAGGACTGTATATTGGTAGAAAATCAAATATGGGAAAACAAAAGTGCCGTAGGTACGACATCATTTTGAATAATATAATATCATCGAACTGATCACGTTTTATTATATCGTCACTACGTGACTTCAGTTTGAGCCTGATATTTTTTTCTACCAATATACCGTCACTACGTGACTAT
>CAISZK010000471.1 GCA_903889915.1 uncultured Bacteroidota bacterium | reverse complement strand
CTTTTCATTATTTTCAACCATTGAAAGTTCTTTTGCCATTTCAAGGGTTAGGCCATATTCGATTTTAATGCTGGCCCCTGTTTCTCGTTTGATAATTTTATCAAATGAAACATAGTCCTGATCTTCAGTAAAACCATACTTCTCAATTCTGTTTTTGATCCAGTTTGTTTAGCGATTGAGAATGTTTTTTCTGAAAACAATGCAACCGCGACAGAGTTAGACCGATTTTATAATGGATTAATCAGAAAAGAGAATAATAATTGATAATTAAATGGTTTTCTTGTGCCTGTTTAATTACGTTTTTAGCCTATTTTGATGAGAGATTAACCCGCGTTTCTGAGATAAAACAGCCTGAAAATGAGCAAATAAGGCCTAAAATGAACAAAACTGACTTTTAGACTTAAATGGTCAGATATTCAAAAAGTTTCAAATCAAATATTTTGTAAGGAAAGCTAACCGTGTGGTTTAGCGTTCCCGGTGTAATATTCGGCAATGCCATCCCCTTCTTATTTATTATCAATGATATACATAGTTTATCTTTTATTAAATTATTGTCGTCCCTGTTCAGAGATTCAGAAGCATTATAACAGCTTCAGTAAACAGGGAATGAACCGGAACAACCATTTAAACAGTCGCCAAAGTTACCGGGAAAGTACTGAATAATTTGAGTTAACAACTATGTTAAATTGTTAATAATTAATTCATTAGTTTAATAAGTGTAATAAGTACATTTATTATCTTTGTGTTAAATATTACAGCAATGATTGAAAATGTTACAAGAACAAATTTGAGGCTGTCACAGGAAACCAGCCTTGCATTGTCCCGGCGGTTGTTGGACCTTAAAGAGATAGGTATTCACTTGACCAAAGAAAAGTTAATAAGCCTCTACGTTAAACAGGGGTTGCAAAATGATCAGGTCGGCCCTTCGGAACCCTGGCCACGTAAAAAGTAAGTTAATGGTTTATATATCAGATAGTTTTTTTTTATTCATTTAATTTTTATTATTATGAAATTATCAAAAGGTTCTCTTTGGTCGGATGCAATCCGGGGCTGGCGTGTCATTGATCGTCACGATTATTGGGTTTTGGTTGAATCATTGCCGAACCCTGCCAGATTTGAACGTAAGATGTGGGACGTGTGCAACGTCAAAGTTGACAGAGACCAATGCGAAAGTATTGCACCCGGCAACGCTGACACACTCGATAAGTTTTCACTTGTTGCCATGACTGAACACTATCAGAAAGGCATCAAAAAAATTGAATCCTCAAAGGCCTTGAAGATTTCACAGGCACGTGAAGAGAAAGAAAACAAGCTTTTTGAAGAGCAGTTTTTTGAAACAGTTGGAGACTTGAAAAGCAGGAAATTTGCACTCATTGGCGAATTAAAAGATATCAGACATTCAACGGCTAAAGCTGATAATCTTCTCAAGGTAAAGCGCGTTAAGGAACTCGCTGAAGAAATTAATACTATCAATGTTATTTTAGAATGGGGGAAATAATAAAATGAAAGAACGAGCAAACGACAACAAGCGCACCGACTGCCTGGAAACAATCGAGATGCTGAGGAATTGGCCGGATCAGACAGTTAAAATATTTACCGGTCAAATGATCCAAAAACGCAGGTTAGAACTTATGGGGCAGGAGTGCCGGAAAAGCCAGCCGGTAAGTTCAGGAGGTGAACCGGATCCCGACTATTGGAAGAGGTTGAGACGAAAAATGTATGAAGACCTGGACGCGGCACGGGTTGAAGCAAAAATGAATCTTTATTACTCGCAGTTGCGGGCGCAAATACCTGCAAAATAATGGAACGGGCAACGATAACGATTCAGGAAAAAGAGACTCCCGAAAAGGAGACTGATGAAGTTATAGCAGAAAGCCGGTAAATGACATAACAGGCTGAATGCAGACCACGGCCGGGGAATTGTGAACCCTGGCCGTTTTCATTTGTCCGGCACCAGTTGTTTTTATGACTTCACCGCGTGGCGTTTCATTGGTGCTTTTCCTTTGATCAATAGATTGATTCACTTATTAAGAAAGTGGTTTAAATCGCATTACAGTGTTTAAATAGCGACACAATAATTTAGAATAATTCTTTACAATTTTGGCCCCGGCCCTTCTTAACTTAGTGTTTCATTTCCGGGGTAAGTCCGCGGAAATGCAGCGAGATTAACGCCCCCGGATAGCACGCCAGGGGCGTTTCTTTAATCTGACCTAAGGTTTGGGATTATCGGAGCTTAACAAATCGTGAAAGTCTGCAGGGTTGAACTATTTTCATAGATTAATAAAAATGTGCTGTTTCCTCAAATGTGGTGTAACTGTGGAGAAACAAAAAACCTATCTGCTTGATTTAATGCCAGATAGGTCTTTCAATTGTCGGGGTG
>CAISZK010000470.1 GCA_903889915.1 uncultured Bacteroidota bacterium | reverse complement strand
ATTTTTCCTATCATCGTTTTGCAAGGTTTTCCTCAAAATTAAGTTTTTCCTTGCAAACTAAAAAACATTTTTATGAAAAGTTATTAACAATACAATGTTGAATAACAACCCATTAAAACGTTTTTAAGCATTGACTAATTACCATCTCCTGCATCCTGTCATTCTCATCAATAGCACAGGATAAAAAAAAGTTCGATTTAAGAAACAGTGGCAAGGGGGCTTCTGATAAGCTCATCATGTCGAACAACGTGTCTGAGATGACTCTTATTAAAGGAGGCTTTTTTACAATAGGCACTACACAGGGCGTATCAACATCAACTGCGGATGACTACAACCAGATAACCTTTGGACATCCCTATGCCCTCACTTCATTTCCTATGATTTTTGCAGATAGCTCATGGGTTAAACCTTCCGAATTATTTAATAATCACCCACAGATTCTTTCTCAGTCTCAGGATACGCTTTCATTGTTTTTTACCGACAGCACACGCTTTGAAGCCAGGTTTTATATTGTTCAGCAAAATTCAGGCAGCACAGTAAAGTTTATTTTCAGGCTAAAGAACATTGACAACACTTCTCATCAACTGGGGCTGGGTTTCAATTTCGATCCTTCAATTGGTAACAATGGTGATGGTTTTGCTGATATCAATTCTGTTTTTATACAGAAAGATACCGTTATCAATTCTGCCATTCCATCAAGTTTTGAGCTATGGGAGCGTGATAGTTCTCCAAAAGGTATTGGAGTTGAACTTTCATTTGCTTCTGGTTCACCCTCGCAACTTACTCTTGGAAACTGGAACGAATTGCAGAATGGTTCACTTACCACAAATCAAAATTTAAGATGGCTTTATGATCTTTTGGTACAGGCAAAATGGCCTTCACAAACAGTGAACAGCAACCAGCAAATAGAATACAGTATTGACCTCAATTTTCTGCAACCTGACTTTTCCACAACACCTTTTCAACGCTGGGATATGCCTTCATTTCTTTCTTTAGAAGACAGTGTGGTTTTTCCGCTTGAATATAGTTCAAACGTGGAAGTGTATAACCCGCAAAGCACACCTTCAACAGGGTTGACTATTCAATTAACCGATAGCGGAATGGTTGATCACTGGTCAAGCCAGAATGCATTTACAGTTAATGGAACAAGCAACAAGGTAATAGAAATCCCTGTTGTTACTACCGAGTGGTTTAACGACACCATATTTGATGTTTTCCTGAAACTTAAACAAAATGGTATCGTAACAGATCTACTTAAACGCAGGGTTTTCATGCCAGCCTCTCCCTTTTCCAACACCGGCCTGGATGTAAATATTGATTCAGTAAGTACAGCCAATTATCCGGAAATACAAGTTTTCTTCGATGCACTAAACAACAATACAGGCCAGGTGATCAATAAACTTAAAAAGATTAACATTTTTCCTGAAGAAGATAATTCCGGTATTCAGAATTTCACACTCGAAAAAGATACTGCCGGAGGTGTGAACCAGGCAGACATTGTCTTTATTCTTGATGTTACCGGCAGTATGTCAAATGAGATAGCTGATGTGAGAGACAATATTGCCGAGTTTGCAGATAGCCTTATCCAAAATGGTATTGATGTTCGCCTGGGAATGGTAACTTTCAGGGATCAAATCGCAGATATCTACCCTCTTTCAAGTGATGTCCTGGCTTTTCAGCAGATTGTAGCACAACAAACAGCACAGGGTGGTGATGATTATCCTGAGAACTCTCTTGATGCGCTGAATGCCGGCTGCCAGATGAGTTTTCGACCTGCTGCAAACAGAATATTTATATGGATCACTGATGCCACTTATCATATTGCACCAAGCCCCTGGACCAACCTGACCGTAAATGATGTGGTGACAAGTTTAATTTCAAACTCTGTGAAGGTTTATGCTATTGGTGATGCCACCCTGCAGGCTCAGTGGTTTGATCAGATTGTCATGAACAGTGGAGGTGACTTTTATGATATCAATGGCAATTTCCGTGATGTTATGTTGCAAATTTCACGATTGCCGGGATCCAATAAGTATGTTATGAAGTATAACTCTTCTGCAACCTTATCTCAGTTGCATACAATAAAAGTCGAAGTGCATTACAGAGGACTCGGCGGTTATGATATTGCTACTGTTAATTTCGTCAACAGTCTTCACCTGGTTTCATATTTTCCGAACCCGGCAAAAGAAGTGGTTCAGATGAACATTTCAAACCCTGAAAGTAAACATTGCAGTATCCTCATTTCTGATGAAGCAGGCAGGAAACTAAAATTACTGGATGTGGGAAATGCCGCCGTGATCAACTGGAATTGCTTTGCGGCGGATATTGGAGATAGTGGAATCAAACCCGGCCTTTACCTTTTTCATGTCCTGTTGACAGATGATAAAAATGTCACTGAAAAAGAGACAGTCAAAATAGTTTTCATTAAATAAATGGAGGAAAAATCATGAAAAAGTTAATCATTTTCGTTTTTATACTTTCATCCGTTTGTTTGAAAGTTCATGCTGATGGTGTGCTGTTACCCAAAGACACTTCCTACCCTTACACATTTCTGAAAAATATGGTCACTGAAATAACAGTGAATATTCATGGACAAATGGTGGAGACTACCGTTTACCAGGAGTTTTTAAATGAATCATCCAACCCTGTTGATGCCGTTTGGAATTTCCCTATGCCTGCTGATGCACGTTCAACGAAACTCACTTACTGGCATAACGACACTGCTTATGATGCAGTACTGAGAGTTGCTGAACAAGTCGTAAACCCGGGGACTGGCGATGGCGGAATAGCTGCAGTGGTGAATCAGTATATAGGTAAGTCAGGGATCAAGCTTGAACTCAAAAATATTCCCGCACATTCCACACAGAAGATATGCTTTCATTATTTCTCTTTGCTCGATTACTGCAAGGGAGAATACACTTATAAATATCCGCTGAACACTTCTGATTTCATACAATACTACCTGAGTTATTTGAAAGTAAATATCAATGTTGACAGCAAATCTCCCATCACTTCTTATGATTTCCCCGGCTACACAGGTTACACACAGGTGTTGCAAAGTGACAGCAACCATCTAAGCCTGGAAATGCTCAAAAATAAAGCGTATCTGGCTTCTGACTTTTCTTTTAATTATAACATTGCACAGGATTCTCTTAACGTGGATTTTTATTCCAACTACAGCGATACGCTGAGAAGTTATTTTGGATTATTTGTCAAACCACCTTTGAATGTGATTCCCACAAAAATTCTTGAAAAGCGTATCATTTTTCTTATTGGAAATTCATCATCCATGAATGGGTACAAACTGCAGCAAAGTGTCAGTGCGGTATCCGATGCCCTCGACAGCCTTAAACAGAATGATTATTTCAACATTTTATTTTACAATTCAGCCGTTACACAATTCAACAGCGCTTTTCAACTTGTCAATTCCACCAACATTCAGGCGGCTAAAACTTTTCTCCAGTCAGCCACTGCTCAAAACGGCAGCGACCTGAATACAGGATTGACTGCGGCTCTTAATATGATAAGCGATTCAAGTTATCATAATTGTATCCTCGGTTTTTCTGATGGGCATTCTGTGATTGATCCTATCAACTTTGCAAATTCAAATCATTTTAAAACCACGATTTGTTTTGTTGGCCTTGGCGACAATATTGATCGCGAACGACTCGAAATGACAGCGGCCTATAATTATGGGGCGGTGACCTATGCAGGCGCTAATGATAATATCAAAGAAAAAGTGATGGAGGCTTTCATTAAGATCAATGCACCTCTCATTAAAAATGTCCATATTGACTTTAATAAACCAGATGTTGCTTTTGTTGTCCCCACACCTTACCCAACCGTAAATGCCGGCTCTTGTTTTTATGTTGCCGGAAGGTATAGCACAGCCACACAAAACACTCTCAACCTATATGGGAAAGGAGTCATTGGTAATGTGGGCAGCAACTATAACACATCATACAGTGCTGACACAGCAAACGAATTTTATGTCAGGTATCTTTGGGTAAAAACCGTGATGGATGAACTTGAGAGACAAATTTTGATCTATGGTGAAGACTCAGTTTTGGTGGACAGTCTGATTGCACTAAGTCTTGAATATAAAATGAAATGCAGGTACACGGCTTATTTTACTATGCAAACAGCAATCACCGGAGGAGGAACAACAGGGATTTTAAACCACGATACCATTACTGCAAACAATGAAAACAGCATCAAAATTTTCCCCAATCCATTTGAAAATGTCATGACCGTTTCCGTTACAATTCAAAAAGGAGGATCAAACAAAACCAAACTTCTGAAAATTTATTCTTCTTTGGGGATGCTTGTAAAGGTAATTGATATTTCAGAGCTTCCTGAAGGGAAAAGCACTGTTGATATTGATTTTTCGTCAATGCCAAAAGGAATCTATTACGTATTGTACCAGGAAGGAAACAATATTCTAAAATCTCTGAAGACAATACATATTTAGTGTTTGTACAAAAACACTGTTGTAATTATAGCTTCAGGCAAATACTATTAAAACTTTGGAAAAGTGAAGAAAACTCCGGAAAGTTCCTTCACTTTTCCAAAATCATTTTTGGTGATTTAATCTCACCTCCTCTCTCATCGCCTCAATTCGAACTCTCTCTAATTTCCATTTCTATCTTTCATCAATTATTTTTCACTCATTTTCACAATAATTCCCGCTTTCCAACGTTATCTATACTATAGGTTGCAATCATTATAGCCATGAAGCTCCCTGATGTATTTGGTAAATACTATGATCAGCAGCAGCAAGAGTATGTTGTTTTCCTGCTGAAATCCTATGGCCTTTACGAAGATCTGCAGTCAACATCCGGGCGTTTTTACCAGGTGAATTTCAATGCTGCAAAGCCTGAATCACTCAGCATCTTCAGCGATTTGCTGAGCGGCTACCTTTCCATTATCAATTGCGTGCTTAACAGAGATTGTGAGCATCAAATGAAAGATTCCGATTTTTCTGTTTTGCTTAATGCAATGTCAGTATTGTTCACTGATGCCATGACTTTTTCTCAAACCACTTTTGAAGAATTCAGCCAGATACTGAAGAAGGAGATCCATTCAGGTTTGTCGCTTGCCAATCCCGAAACTTGGATATGTTCAATGTTTCTAAGCCAAGTGATGATGAAAATGCCAACTGCAGTTCAGCTTTCGTCAATGGCTGAAACGAAAGAAAAATGTCGTCCCACCATCTATTTTAAATTCCTGAAAAAAAAGAATGATGCAAAGAACAAGATCAACCTCGGTAGGCTTGTAGCCGGTATCACTGAAACCTTCCCCGGAGTGACAACCACTGAAGCCATCTTTGGAATATTTGACAGAAAAGAAACTTATCGTAAGATCACCGTTCCGCTTGAACAATTGCCGGCATTGCTCGTTTTTTTCGGATTGCTGCATCAGTGTAAAAGAATAAAACTAAGCCCCACCCGTGGACTGTTTCGTCGTTTGCAGGAACTCATAAAAGTGCCTCCCCATGAAAAGCTGCCTGAAAGAAAAGACTTCAGAACTCTCAAACGCGAAGCCCTCGATGACCCCGATCTGAATTTAACTATACGTAAACAGATTGAAAAGTTGTTCGATATTTTCTGCCCGGGAAAAAAGAATAAAAAGATTTTCATGGACTGCTTTCACCGGAAATCAAAACCAGCCTGACTCTTCACAGTTTCATGCTAACGAAAGACTAACGATAGTCCAATACGACTTGAACTGACCCTTCGCGCAGCAGTATTTTTGTATAAAAGTTTTAAAAATCAGCAACCAAAAAAATTAATAACAATTTTAAATCCTTTACAAAATGAAAAATCTGTTTGTTTTAAATGGAATCGTGGAAGTTCAGGGACAGTTCCACGCTCAGCCCAACAAAGATTTGGTGCTTGAGCACAAAGTTGTTCCCGTAGTAAACTGGAAAAAGAAGACTGCTTCACAAAAGATTTTGGATGCCAAGAAAAAGAAAATAAAATTAACCGGCAATCTGGATTTCCCTTCTCCTTTTTCTCCTGAGTTTGTTACCCTTCTTAAATTTGGCATTGACATTGATAATGCTGATGCCAAATTAATGGCCCGTTTGCAAAAGATGCCGGGAAGCAAAAATGGCCTGGCAGCTTTTGTGAATTTGGTTTATGATGATGTGCAGAATCTTTGTATGATGCTTTTTCTGAAAATGAGAACCGTTGCTCCTGATGAAGCTGTGCGCATCTGTAACGATGCGGGATTTGAGTATAAATCAGTTTTCATTCGCACGAAAAGACCAAACAAAGTACTGAAGGCTGTAGAACCCGGAGTGCTTGTGGTGTGGGCTCAGGGAAAAGGGCAACGTCAGTGGCAGGAAAGTCCTGATACCAATCAGGGAACAATAATTGATCTGCCACCAACTTCAGGTGGAATAACCACAGTAAGAAATCTGATTTCAAAAAAAGAATATTGGTTCCGCTGGAGGCTGGTGCTTACAAAAGGACGCTATGGCGCCTGGAGTGATTGGTATTCCGGTACAGCTTTGTAAAATTAAATCTTCTGCTTTACTTAAGGGGTGACTTCAGATCATCCCTTTTTTTTCAAATACCCATTAAAATTTAAGTTGTAATGAACCGAATAGTCCCTCATAAAATCTTTATAAACCTCGCTTCAAAACAATCAAACCTTCAACCTCTCTGCAAAGACTGTGAAGATAATTATTCAACTTCACAGGAAAATTTCCACAACCGAAGGTCGGGTTATTCAACCCTTGGGTTTGTCAAACCGACCCTTGGGTTGGGTTGACGAACCCAAGGATAAAATTACTTTACCCCAGGGTTGGATGAATGAACCATTGGGTCGGGTTGACGAACCTCAGGGTAGGATTATTTTACCCTGGGGTTGAATGAACGAACACAAGGGTTGAGTTGACGAACCCAAGGGTTGGATTATTTTACCCAAGGGTTGGGTGAACGAACCCAGGGGTTGGGTTGACGGGCCCTTGGGTTGGGTTAGAATCTCCTTTCCCCCTTTATTCATTTCTTTGAGATCATTAAATTTCATCTCCCATATTCCCAATTAATCCTAATTTTGTTTCATAAACATTTCAAAAACTCAAGCTTTGAAAAAACTGTTATTTTTGCTGAGGTTTTACATAGGCATTGCTACGAATTTAACCTCGTGCACCTGAACAGTTGACGGAAATGAATAACCAGATACAATGGCTTAGTTATCTTTTATAAAATTACATTAGGAATTGACAACAGAAATATTAGTCACTAAACCTTTAATCAAAATAAAATGAAGAAAACTTTTACCCTGACTTTATTAATGCTTTGCTGGCTTTGTAGCTTTCCACAGCCTATATTAAATTCTACACAACCAGTTGTGGTGGACAATGCTGAAATGTCTCTTAAATATTTCAACGATGGGGTGACATTTTTTGACAAGAATGATTTCAGGGCAGCTGATTCATTGTATAACTTATCAATCATGGCAAAGCCAAATGTTGATGCTTATTACAACCTGGCAGTAACAAAAATCAAACTAAATGATACCTGTAGTTCGTGTCACAATCTGAAAAAGGCTTCCTTGCTTGGAGATGAAACCTCCACCAGCTTTTATTCACGTTTTTGTTCGTTCGACGATGGCAGGATGGAAGCATGGTATAAGGCAAGAGAAGCACGCTTTACCGAAGCTGTTAACATCAATCCCGGTTTGAACAGCTATCTTGATCTGGCTATTGCCAAAGCCAAACTTGGTGATCAGTGCGGGTTTTGCACCTATCTTCAAAAATCTATTGACAAGGATTTTAAGAGTACAAACAAGTTGTTTAAAAAATATTGCTGCACAGTAAAAGACATAAGCATCAATGATACTTCACGAAAAAAATTTAAAGTGATCAACCGTATTTATGCACCTGCCTGTAAACAAAATGAAATTCAGGAAATCACATTTTATCGTCTTGATCCGGACAACGACACTCTATTCAGATTTACAACTACAGAGGTTCACAAAGGTATCATAACCGATGTAGAAACTAAAGAAAATGATGATAGTTCCATGGCAATCTTAAAAATTGACACAACCCAAATGGGTGCAACAAATGTTGATCATTTTACTGTGAACAAAATTATCAGGATTAAAAAGGATGATCCTATTTTATTAATTGTTGATGTTATGCCTTCATTTGTCGGTGGCGAAGAAGCTTTGTATAAATTTCTGGCAGATAACATAAGGTATCCACAAGTGGCAAGAGAAGGGGATATTTCTGGAACAGTGATCATTCAATTTGTGGTTGAAAAAAATGGTAGTTTAACACAGGTCACTATACTGAAAGATATTGGAGGTGGTTGCGGTGAAGAAGCAAAAAGAGTTATACGTAAAATGCCCCGATGGAATCCTGGCTCCCAGGGTGGAAAAAATGCAAGAGTATCGTATCAAATTCCAGTAAAATTTTCTATGGAATAATCTCAACAAACATATCTTCTCCTTTAACCAGGTATGTAAACATTGAGTGTATGAATCATTTTCATAATTGCATCTTTTAACCGGGAAGAATTGTTTTCAAAGAAATCTTGCAAATTTTAAATTTTCTGTATTATCAATTTTTGTGTATTCTGTTTTTGTGTGGTGAATTTTTTCAACGTAAAATAGGTATTCAGTAAAGAGTACACCTACGGGAAGAGAAGACAATTATTAAAACTTTTTCACTACTGTGCATTTTAATCCTACTTTTGTTTCATAAACATTTTCAAAACTCAAGCTATGAAAAAACAAATATTCTTACTTATGCTTTCCATAGGGATTGCAACATTTTTAACTTCGTGCGGAAGCCGTGAATACAAAAAAGAAATCCCTAAGATCACCGTGACGGGTAGCGCTGAAATGGAAGTTGTGCCTGACGAAATTTATATGAATTTCACACTGAAAGAATACCTGGATGCTTCAAAGAAAAAAGTAAAACTGGAAACAGTGAAAACAGAATTTCTGCAATTATGTAAATCTTCAGGCGTTGTTGACAGCAACATCAGCATTTCAAGTTATACGGGCAACGAAAACTATGATTATTACTGGTACATGAGACGCAAGAGAGAGCCCGATTTTATGGGTACCATTTCATACATTGTGAAAGTTAGTTCAACTGAAAAACTAAATAAGATCGTGGCAGGTTTGAACGAGGATGCAATCGAAAACTTCTACATCAGCAAAACTTCAAGCAGCAAGATAGAGGAACTTCGCAAGGAAGTAAAAACAAAAGCGCTGATTGCAGGCAAAACAAAAGCCGAATATCTTGCAAAAAGCATAGGCGAAGAAGTGGGTGAAGCATTGCTGATACAGGAAGTGGACCAAAGCTATGGATACGATTATGCGAATGAAAATAACATGAAAGTAATGGAACAAACAACACCTGATGAGACAAGTTATAAATCCACCTCACCCAGCTTCCAGAAAATAAAACTGCGCTATGAGATGAAGGTGGAGTTTAAATTGAAATAGAGTTTTCTTTCTGGTTTCACATAGATCTCTGAGGATTCACATAGTATTATTAGATTTTGTCAATTCCCATTGGCTTTTTACCAATCAACCTTCTTTGAAAAAATTGTATTTTTGCATTATGAACTTATATGAATCAAAAATAGAAGTCATAAAAAAATATTTTCAAACCTGTCCGGTTTTGAAAGCATACCTCTTTGGGTCCTAAGGGCGAAACGATGCCAATAGTCAAAGCGACATTGATATTTTGGTTGATCTGGATTATTCACAGAAGATAGGTTTACAGTTTTTCAAAATGCAAACGGATCTCGAAAAACTTCTCAACAACAAGGTTGATCTGGTTTCATCTAATGGTTTATCCCCTTATATCAAGTCATTTATTGAAGATGAAAAGGTTTTGATTTATGCAAGGTAATAGAACTAAATTATCAACCTGAACAAGTCATTTTTTAAACAACTCTTTCAATTACTATGTTCCGTAAACCGGGATGGTATATAAAAAAGAAACGGTCGGCAGAGCCAGACCGTCAAACTGAAGATACTATCTTCAGCGCTGTTAAGAATGCAAAATTAAATAAAATTGTACGTAAAACAAATTTTTTATGAAAAAAGTTATTGTTTACATTGATGGATTTAATTTATACTTTGGCTTAAAGTCGAAAGGATGGAAACGGTTTTATTGGATAAACCTCGTACAATTATCTAAGAATCTTTTAAAAAATGATCAAAAATTAGTGTCAACAAAATATTTCACATCCCGAGTGAATTTACCACCAGATAAAGCCCACAGGCAAAATGTCTTCATTGAAGCTTTGGAAACATTACCTGATTTAGAGATTTTTTACGGGCAATATCAATCGAACAGTGTAACTTGTAACAAATGTGGTCACATCATGTTAAGACCAAATGAAAAAATGACTGATGTTAATATAGCTGTTGAAATGCTTTCCGACGCTTTTCAAAATAGGTTTGATATTGCTATCCTTATTTCAGCTGACAGTGATCTATCAGGTCCTATAAAATCAATAAAAAAGTTTTTTCCAAACAAAAGGATTATCCTTGCTTTTCCTCCTGATAGGTATTCATTTGAATTAACAAAATTAGCACATGGCTATTTCACAATTGGAAGGAAAAAATTTCATGATAGTGTTTTCCCAGAGTTTGTGTTAAAGCCGAATGGATATAAATTAACGATTCCTGAAAATTGGAAATAATTTAATGTCTATTCTATTCAAAACGATTCCTTATTTTTCTTTTTTATTTCACAGAACCACACCGAGCCTTCACTGAAAATATTTGAGGTAAGTGTAAAACGGCACTTCGAATCTTAAATCTCAAATCAACTCCTTCTCTTCATCTCCTGTTTTTTTATTTAACTTTGCCGCTTCTAAAAAATCAAAGCATTATGGAATTAAGTGAACAGGAAATAATACGCAGACATTCGCTGGAAGAACTGTATAAACTGGGTATTGATCCTTACCCTTCGGAACTTTTTGAGAAAAATGTAACCACAAAAGATATCCTTGCAAATTTCCCAACGGACAACAGTCTTTACCAGGACATCAGTATAGCCGGACGCATCATGACCCGCCGCATTATGGGCAATGCATCTTTTGCAGAGATACAGGATGCATCAGGCCGGGTGCAACTCTACTTCAAGCGTGATGATATCTGCACAGGCGAGGATAAAACGATGTACAATGTAGTCTTCAAAAAGCTGCTCGACATTGGCGATATCATCGGCATCAAAGGATATGTGTTCACCACGCAGATGGGCGAGATAACCATACATGTGAAGGAGTTTAAAATACTCTGCAAATCATTAAAACCATTGCCTGTGGTAAAGGAAAAAGACGGTGTGACTTACGATGCTTTCACTGATCCCGAGCAGCGTTATCGTCAGCGTTATGTGGATATGATTGTCAATCCGCAGGTGCGTGAAGTGTTTATCAAACGCACAAAACTTGTGAATTCCATACGCACTTTCCTCAATGAAAAAGGATATCTTGAAGTGGAAACACCCATACTGCAACCAATCTATGGAGGCGCTGCTGCAAGACCATTCAAGACACATCACAACACGCTTGACTCGACTTTATATCTGCGTATAGCCAACGAACTTTACCTGAAACGCCTTATTGTGGGCGGTTACGACGGGGTGTATGAGTTTTCAAAAGACTTCCGCAACGAGGGCATGGACCGTTTCCACAATCCTGAATTTACCCAGATAGAATTGTATGTTGCCTACAAGGATTATGAATGGATGATGAACGCCGTTGAAGAAATGGTGGAACGCGCAGCCATGGACATGCACGGGAAAACGGAGATACAGGTGGGAGAAAACATGATCAATTTCTGCCGCCCCTGGAAACGCTACACCATGTATGAAGCCATACAGCATTTCACAGGCATTGACATCAGCGCAATGGATGAGTCACAGTTGAGAGAGACTGCCTGCAAACTTGAGATAAAAATTGATGATACCATGGGCAGAGGCAAGATCATTGATACTATTTTCGGCGAGAAGTGCGAACCAAAGCTGATTCAGCCAACATTCATCACTGACTATCCTATTGAAATGTCGCCGCTGGCAAAGAAACACCGCAGCAAACCCGGACTTGTGGAACGCTTTGAAGCCATCTGCAATGGTAAAGAGATATGCAATGCATTCTCAGAACTGAATGATCCCATTGATCAGCGCAAACGTTTTGAAGCGCAACTGGAGCTTGGCAAACGTGGTGATGAAGAAGCCATGGTGCTTGATGAAGATTTCCTCCGCGCCATTGAATATGGTATGCCACCGACAGCAGGGCTTGGAATAGGAATTGACCGTCTTGCAATGGTGATGACCAACTCGCAATCCATACAGGATGTTCTTTTCTTCCCACAGATGCGTCCTGAGAAAAAAGTTGTAGTTGCATCCGATGATGAATTTGCAGCGATGGGAATCCCCGCTGACTGGATACCTGTGATCATCAAAGCTGGCTATACAACCTCAGCAGCATTGAAAGCTGCCAACCCGAATAAATTATTCAATGACCTTTGCGGTTTCAGAAAGAAATTGAAAATGGAAGTTGCAGCTCCTACAATTGATGAAGTGAAGAAGTGGGTGTCTTAGAAGTTGAAAGTTTATAAAGTTGGTAAAGTAAAAAGAAAACCCCACCAACTTTACAAACCTTATGAACTTTACAAACTGACTTTACTTACTTTCTTTTAAAACCATATCAATAGTAATAGCACTTGAAAGGATCGCTATTTTATTCGTTTTATTGGAATAGTTGGGATCAATATTAACGTTGTATTTGTCAGCATTGGTGAATATTTCTTTGGCAGCACCGGCCCACTTCTTTGTTATGGCACCTATTTGTGCATTTGAAGGATCTTTTATTACAAAATTCCAGGCTTTCCAGTCACCGGTAATTTCAGCAATGACCATGTCTGAATTGTTTAAAATAATAAATCTTGGCTTAAGAAGTTTAAACTTTTGCTGGATAGATCCTATTTTATTTCCCTGAGCATCGCTGATGGTTATCTTCGACATGAAGAATGTCCATCCACGTGAAATTGAAGCTTCCAGAACATCATTTTTGTCGCGGACCTCAAGCAGAAAAGGAAGCATTCCTTTGCGCAATAATACTCTGAGGAATTTCTGACCGGCAGTAAGTTTTTGTTTGATCGCACCGATATGCTCGCCTTTATCATCATAGATGTTATAACAATTTGCGAACTTGAAGAAGTTTACTTTTTCATCAACGAAAAAGCTGTTGGAATCAAAAAAATTTGAACTCATAATTTTTGTGTTTATTGATTAGTAATTAAATTTATTAAGTAATTCCGAATCACGTCGGAACCACACATGATTAATGTGCAATAAAAGAACAAAGATATAAATGTTTGTGAGATTTTGGCAATTTCCCCGAAATTAAAAATGAAAATAGTCAAAACTCATTGAAGAGTCCGGAGGCGAACTGGGGTCGCAACCGGACTTGTGATGATTCCTACCAATAATTATACAGTCCTTCTTCCAACAGCTTACGTTTTTCTTCGGCTGTCAGCTTGTCGTATTTTTCTTTTTCCTTTTTAACCTTGTGGTTTTTCTCCTCTTCCAGCCTGAAAATATCAGACCAGAATTTTTCTTCCGCTTTTTTCTTCAGGAAAGTATTGGCAACTGAAGGAAACAATTCAAGCAATAGTTCCTCTTTTTCATTCTGTGCCAGTTTTACTCCGCCAAATTCTTCAAGGTAAGGATTTGGTTGTTTTTTGTATTTACTGGTATCGAAAGGAACTTCTTTGGTAACACCGGCAATTTTTTTACGAAACTCAGGATCAATTGGGATTGGTGTTTTGCCATAAGAACCTTTCACAAGATTTACAAACTGTATGGATTTATTTGAATAAAAAGGAACCCCTTTATTTTCATCAATCACACAGTTTACGGCCTGCACACCGATGATCTGACTTGTTGGTGTAACAAGCGGAGGACATCCGGCAGCAAGACGAACAACAGGAACAAGTTCAAGTGTACGTGGTAACAATTGCTCCAGTTTCAACTGCTTTAATTGTGATAGCATATTGGTGTACATTCCACCTGGTATTTCAGCTTTCTTCACCATGTAATCCGGTTCAGGATAATTGAAATATTTTTCTATTTCCTGTGTTGTTTCCAACAGGTCATCTTCTTTGTTTTCTTTTGCTTCGTGAATTGCCAGATCAAAGAGCCTGTCAATATCAGTTGGCAATTCATAATTTGAAATATCAAACGGTATCGGGAATTGTTTGTAACTATCAGCATCTGCAAGCTCTACTCTGATTAGTTGTAGCTCCTTGTTTATTTTTGCAACTGCTTCTTTATTTACCCCTGTATCAATTTTCAATTTATCGCAGAATATCTGTATGATCTCAAAGGCAGGAGCAGCCGGGCCTCCGGCAAATGCACCAATAGCAGTGTCAATAATATCAACATCATTGAGAATTGCCATCAGTGTTGAGGCAAGTCCAAGACCGGGTGTACAATGTGTATGAAAATCTATTGGGATCTTTACATGTTCCTTCATCAATTTGATCAGTCGTCCTGTTTTTCCGGGAGGAATAAGTCCTGCCATATCTTTGATGGTGATCATGTCGGCGCCCATCTTTTCCAACTCCACTGCAAGATTCAGAAAATATTCTTTCGTGAAAATTTTGTAAGGAAGTAGTTTTCCCTGGAATAATGATTTCACTCTTTCTTTTGTTGAGAACTTCGGATCTACAGTATAACAGATTGTACAGTCAGCTATCCCGCCATTCTCCTTAATATATTTTATGGATGATGTGATGTTGTTCAAATCATTCAGCGCATCAAAAACACGCATAATGTCAATGCCTGATTTAATCGCGTTCCTGTTGAATCCTTCAATCACACTGTCGGGATAAGGATTGTAACCAAAAAGATTCCTGCCTCTTGATAGTGCAGTTAATTTAGACACATCGCCAATGGCTTCTTTGATCTTTTCGAGCCTTGTCCATGGGTTTTCATTTAAAAACCTCATGATTGAATCAGGAACAGCGCCACCCCACACTTCCAGTGCATAGAAATGGGCTTTTTTGTATAACGGCAAGACCCTGTCAATTTGCGCCTGACTCATCCGGGTCGCAAACAATGATTGATGCCCGTCTCTGAGCGTGACATCTCTTATTAAAAGTTTCTTTTTCATTTCAGGAATTATTCACTATTCTATCACAATTAAAACATCGCCCTCCATCACTGCATCACCTTTCTTAACTTTAATGGATCCAACTTTTCCTTCCTTATCGGAATCAATATTGTTTTCCATTTTCATTGCTTCAAGTGAAATGAGCCGTTGACCCATTACCACATTGTCACCAACTTTTACATGGACATTTAATATGGTTCCCGGCAATGGAGCTTTGATAGTTCCACCACCTTTTGGTGCCATAGGATTGCTGGTTTTTTGTGTTGACTTTTCAACATCTGTTGATGGGACAGCAAGAGTCCTTACCAGGGTAGGTGTTTTTGATTGCTGCAAGGTTTTGTCAACCTCAACAGTATATGTTTTTCCATTTACCTGGACTTCCGCAGTATTATCTTCGATGTTTAAAATATCAACATCGTATTGATTTCCCTTTATTGTAAATTTAAATTTTTTCATAATTACTTATTATTTGTACTGTCTGGGTATTCTGTATGGTATTTGTCTTAATCCGTAAATCTTCGAACTCCATGGTGAGTAGGGACGCATAACTTTCATCATGGTCAAAACGGTTTGTTCATAATCATGTACATCCTGCATGTGCAAACTCAATGCAAGTCCGATAGCCGCCATCACTTCTTCTGATGTATCCGGCTCTCTGATTACACTTTCCTTAATTTCAATGGGAGGAGGAGTTTTCTTGCGTTTTATGTATTTATCTAATTTGCTCATAATTCTTTCTTATCAGAGTGGAACATTCGAATGTTTTTTAGGCGGATTCACATCTTTTTTTGTTGCCAGCGACTGCAGTGCTCTGATGATCCTGAAACGTGTATTCCGTGGTTCGATGACATCATCAATATAACCGAATTTGGCTGCGTTGTAAGGATTCGCAAATTTGTTTTTGTACTCTTCTTCTTTTTTGCGAAGAAAAGCTGCTTTTTCTTTTTCGTCTGTCAGTTCTTTGATCTCTTTTTGATACAAAACTTCAATTGCACCTTTGGGACCCATAACTGCAATTTCAGCAGATGGCCATGCATAATTGATGTCACCACGCAGTTGTTTTGAACTCATCACATCATGAGCGCCACCGTATGATTTACGCAATGTAACTGTCACTTTGGGAACAGTAGCTTCGCCATAGGCAAACAATAATTTAGCTCCGTGAAGAATGATGCCACCATATTCCTGAACAGTTCCAGGTAAAAATCCCGGTACGTCAACAAGAGTAACCAGAGGGACATTGAAAGCATCGCAGAATCTGACAAACCTTGCAGCTTTACGTGATGCATTTATATCCAAAACTCCTGCAAGATAGTTAGGCTGGTTTGCAACTATCCCAACTGGCATTCCATTAAACTTTGCATATCCTGTGATGATATTTGGTGCATAGAAACGTTGTACTTCCATGAATTCCCTGTCATCAACAATTGCATGAATAACATCTTTTACATCATAAGGTTTATTTGGATTTTCAGGAACAATTGAATTCAAACTATCTTCAAGCCTGTCGATAGGATCATTGGTTGGTGAGTAGGGTGGATCCTCAAGATTATTTTGTGGAAGGTAAGAAAGAAGTTTTCTTATCAGTAAAATTCCTTCTTTTTCGTCCTCGGCCACAAAATGTGTTACACCTGATTTGGTACCATGCACCATTGCACCACCCAATTCTTCTTCTGTCACCACTTCTCCTGTCACTGTTTTCACCACTTTCGGACCTGTTACAAACATGTAACTGTTCCTTTTTGTCATGATGATAAAATCTGTGAGTGCTGGTGAATAAACTGCTCCGCCTGCACAAGGACCAAAAATTGCAGATATCTGTGGAATAACACCAGAAGCCATGATATTGCGCTGGAAAATTTCAGCATAACCGCCGAGACTTCTAACGCCTTCCTGGATACGAGCACCACCACTGTCATTGATTCCAATAATCGGAGCCCCGACTTTCATTGCCTTGTCCATCACTTTACAAATCTTCTGGGCATATGCTTCCGAAAGTGAACCACCAAAAACGGTAAAATCCTGTGCATACAAATACACAAGCCTGCCATCAATAGTGCCATATCCGGTGATTACTCCATCCGATAAATAAGTTTCTTTTTCCAACCCGAAATCGCGGCAATTGTGTGTCACAAACATGTCGAATTCCTCAAAACTTCCTTCGTCAAGCAAAAGGTCTATCCTTTCCCTTGCAGTCATTTTGCCCTTTTTATGTTGCGAATCAATTCGTTTTTGGCCACCGCCAAGTTTCGCCTGTTCGCGCTTCTTTAATAGTTCCTCTATCTTATCCTGAAAAGCCATTCGATTAAGTTTTATTATTAGTATTAAATATTTTTGTTTTCGCAAAGTTCAGTCAATACACCCTTTGTTGATTTTGGATGAAGAAAAGCAATGTCAAGCCCCTCTGCCCCTTTTCTGGGTGTCTTATCAATCAATTGTACACCTTTATTCGCCACTTCCTGAAGAACATTTTCAAGTCCTTTAACAGCAAATGCAAGATGATGAATACCCTCACCTTTTTTCTCAATGAATTTGCCTATCGGCCCTTCTTTATCTGTTGTTTCAAGCAATTCTAATTTGGTTTGACCTACCATAAAAAAGGCGGTTTTCACTTTTTGTTCTTTTACTTCTTCAATGGAATAACACTTCAAACCCAGAATTTCTTCATAATATTTAATTGATTCTTCAAGGTTATTCACCGCAATACCAATGTGTTCGATATGGGAAATATTCATAATTTCAGTTGTTAATAATTTCACAAATTTATAAAAATTATACGGACTGAGAAAAATTTAATTGCTAAAATTCATATTTTTTTGCCATTATCATGTAGAAATCATTTTACTGACAAGCTTTTTAAGTGATTGTTCGTGAAAAATAATTTTCTTTTTTCATTCCCTTATAATGTAGAAATTACTCCTGACAATGGTGGTTTGGAACGAGCAATCATAAATATTAAAATAAAACAAAATTTCCTGACAATTTAAAATTGGTCATGAACCATTGATTATCCTTCATTCTAAAATTGATACTTGTATTAAAAATAATGTTGACGTTTTTGAGGTTTTAAAACTCATTTCTCAATTACCTAACCATGCGATTGAGTAGTTACAAAGTAAGACGCTTCATTGGAGTGTTTTTTTTAGGTTTGGTATTCGTGTTTTTTTTGTAAATTTGTCAAATTAAAATTTGGCGTAATGTATAAAAATTTCATTTCTGAACACTGACTTTAAAATCAAATTAATAAATTATGTGTCAAGTCTTAAGGTTAAATTACATACCTTCTTCATTACTAAATTTATAAACTATGGAAAAACATACTCTTTTGGACTTTATCTCACAGGATTCGTGTTTTATAAAAAAATCATGTTTGTACTTTTCAATACTTTTATCTTTCTTTTTACTTTTATTTCTTATTCTTAAACCATTTGATTCCTTTTCCGGAACAAATAATTGTAATGAAAATTCCACGGGTATTATCAAAAAATCTGCTACATTGCAAATTTGTAATATCGTAAAATTATCAGCAACGGAGAATGATTCAGCATTAGCTTATGATTGGACAGAAAATAATATTGATTCTTCTGTCTCAATGATGGGCAAAGTAAATCTAAATACTATCCCAATCAATGACGGCTCTAAAGAAGATAAATTAGAGTATACGTCACCAGCTTCAACATCTTTATCTGCATCGTTTGGCTCGCCCATTTGTTCAGGAAATGCACAAACTGTAACTTTTAATGCATCACCAATTTCAAATGCTAATACGCATATTGATTATTGGAATGGAACTGGATGGGTTTCGGGACCCGGTGGGGCAACAAGTGTTTCAATTAGTACAGGAGCACTTAGCCCTGGCAGATATACTTATTGGGCCAGGGTTCATGACGATTGGGGTGTAGATCAGGTTGCACCTACGGCTTTTATATTAACTGTGCTGCCTCCCGTTACAATGGGTGCCACATCAGCCAACCCTACTTCTGTTTGTCCGGGTACGCAGGTTAATCTTACTACATCTGGTACTTCTTCCGGGAACGCTACTTTAATGTCTGGAGGTCTGACCGGCACTGATGCTGCAGGTCTTGATTATACACCGGGTTGGACAGTTACGCATAATTCAAGTAGTACTGCTGATTATTGGTATGTAGCATATGCTAATGGGTATGTGTATAATAGTGAAACTTTTACACCAGGATCCTATTTTGCTATGGCTAACGGTGACGCAGGAGGAAGCGGGAGTACCACTGATGAGTACTTGATTTCACCTTCAGTAAATACCATTGGTTTTACAAGTTTAAACCTAACCTTTAATCAATATTACTATTATTATTCCGGTGACGGAGCTTATGTTGATGTATCTACTAATAATTCAACATGGACAAATGTTGCAAGTTATACATCAACCCAGGGTTCTGCTGGTTCTTTTCAGGCTACCACAATAAACCTAAATTCCTATGTTGGACAAGCAACACTTTATGTTCGTTTTCATTACGTTTCTTCGTGGGGATGGTATTGGGCTATTACCAATGTTGGTTTTTCAGGTAACTTAACAAGTGCATGCAGCTATAACTGGACTGCAACACCTGCATGTGCCGGCTTTCCAACCACAATTCAAAACCCTCAAGCTTATCCAACACAGAACACGACTTTTAATGTAACTGTAAGCAATGGAGCCTGTACTAACACAGGATCAGCCTCAGTTATTGTTAATCCGGCAGGACCTGCACAACCAGGTGCAATTACAGGCAATACTTCTGTATGCGCCGGAACCAGTCAGACCTATTCAATTTCTTCTGTTCCAAATGCCACTTCTTATACATGGTCAGTGCCTGCAGGGTGGAATATAACCGGTGGACAGGGGACTTTGTCATTAACAGTAACCAGTGGAAGTGGTGGACAAAATGGGAATATCAGTGTTATTGCAAATGGGTCATGTGGTTCCAGTACAGCCAGCACATTAGCTGTAACGGTTAATTCGGGACCAGGCCCAGCCGACGCTATAACAGGAACTGCAAATGTTTGCCCCGTATCAAGTCACACATATAGCATTTCAGCTATTCCCGGAGCAACAAATTATACCTGGACAGTCCCGATTGGATGGACAATAACTGCAGGGCAAGGGTCAACATCAATTACAGTAACATCAGGAACTGCCGGGCAAAATGGAAATATAACTGTAACTCCGAGTAATCTTTGCGGAAATGGAAGTTCAAGTTCATTAGCAGTAACAGTAAATACAAACCCACCTGCAACACCCGGTACAATTTCTGGCAATACAAATGTTTGTCCCGGTACAAGTGAGATCTATAGTATAGCAGCGGTGCTCAATGCAACATCTTATACATGGACTGTACCAACAGGATGGTCTATTACCAGTGGACAAGGATCTACATCACTTACTGTTTATACAGGAGCAGGCGGACAAAATGGAAATATTACTGTAACTGCAAATGGAAGCTGTGGTAACAGCAGTCCTGCTTCACTGGCTGTAGTTGTTCTTTCTTCTCCCGGTTCTTCGGGCCCAATCACCGGTAACACACAAGCGTGCCCTTCATCAAGTCAGACTTATTCAATTTCACCGGTAGTAAATGCAACAACCTATACATGGACTGTTCCGGCAGGATGGAGCATTACAAATGGTCAGGGAACTACATCAATCACTGTAACCTCTGGTGTCCTTGGACAAAATGGCAATATAGCTGTTCTTCCATCCAATCCTTGTGGAGCAGGAAGCCTTATCACATTGCCTGTAACAATAAATACCATTACACTTCCAACACCGGCAGGGATTATTGGAAACACTCATGTTTGCCCTGCATCAAGTGCTACTTACAATATAGTGGCTGTACCTGGAGCAACTTTCTATACATGGACAGTCCCGACAGGATGGACCATCACCAATGGGCAGGGTACAACCAATCTCACAGTTAATACAGGTGCCTACGGAGATAATGGTTATCTGAATGTCACTGCCAATAGTGCTTGTGGAACCAGCACTCCTGCCTCACTTGCTGTGATCATTGATCCCTCTGCTCCAAACACTCCCGGCACCATTTCAGGAGGTTCACCAGTATGTCCTTTTTCAAGCCAATCATACTCTGTTTCGTCTGTCTTGTATGCGACAACTTATAACTGGACTGTTCCAACAGGATGGGTGATAACAGGTGGTCAGGGAACAACAACATTATCCGTTACGACCGGGGATTATGGTCAGGATGGAAATGTCGTTGTTGTTCCGGCCAATGCTTGTGGTAATGGAGTTTCATCTTCATTTCCGGTTACCATAAGTCTAGGTGTACCAATAACACCAGGCATACCCACAGGAAATACCTCAGTTTGTCCGGTCAACATTGAAACCTACACTACAACTGCCGTTCCTAATTCAACATACTATTTCTGGACTGTTCCAGCTGGATGGACCATTATCTATGGGCAATATACAACATCAGTCACTGTTGTTACCGGAAATTTCGGGCAGAATGGTAACATTTCAGTAACTGCAAATAATGATTGTGGTAGTAGCCCTTCTGCCTCTCTGGCCGTATCAGCTAATGGAAGTGCACCTGCTACACCGGGGCCTATAACAGGTAATATTCTTGTTTGTCCTGCAACAACCCAGGTTTATTCAATTTCAACTGTGCCTGATGCTACCTCATATACATGGTCTGTTCCTACGGGATGGACAGTAGTTAGTGGTGATGGTACCATATCAATTACTGTGACAGCAGGAGATGCAGGTCAGGGTGGAGATATTAGTGTGGTCGCTAATGGTCCCTGTGGAATAAGCCCTCCGTCTACTATTACTACAATTGTTAACCCTGCTGCACCCGGATCATTGGGATCAATTTTTGGCTCTGCCACTGTTTGTCCGGGAGTAAGTGAAACCTACTCTGTTCTGGGCATTCCTGATGCAACAACCTACACATGGAGTTTTCCTACAGGTTGGACAATTTCTTCTGGTCAGGGGACCACATCAGTTACTTTAACAACAGGCGCAACAGGTGATGACGGAATATTAAGCGTTGTTGCAAGCAATTCTTGCGGTTCCACAGCTCCAGCTTCAACGACAGTAACAGTTTCTCCGGCTTCACCTGCAACTCCGGGTACTATTTCAGGCAACATAACTGTTTGTCCCGGCACGAGTGAGATATACACCATTACATCCGTCCCGAATGCGACTTCATATACATGGTCTGTTCCCACAGGGTGGAGCATAGTCAGTGGGCAAGGTACAACATCACTGACAGTGAATACAGGTGTATTTGGTCAGGATGGAAATCTTATGGTAACTGCAGATAATTCTTGTGGCAGCAGTACCCCGGCATCGCAGGCTGTTACGATAAATCCTGATGCTCCTGTTACCCCGGGTGCAATTTCAGGAAACACTCTGGTATGTTCAGCAAGTTCACAGATTTATTCAATCGCCAGTGTACCGAATGCTACATCATATACATGGTCTGTTCCATCAGATTGGACAATAACAAGCGGGCAGGGTACAATTTCAATTAATGTTACTGCAGGTAGCACCGGTCAGAATGGAGATATCAGTGTAACTGCAAACGGAACATGCGGAACAAGTACTGCATCTGCATTAACAGTGTCAGTAAGTCCTCCTGGACCCGCTGTGTTGGGAGTAATAACAGGATCAGCGAATGCCTGTCCTGCAGTTAATGAGATTTATTCAGTCGCAATTATTCCTGATGCAACTACATATACCTGGAGTGTACCAACAGGATGGACAATAACTTCGGGTCAGGGTACATCATCGGTCAATGTTGTTACCGGAGCAACGGGTGATAATGGAGATATCAGTGTTGTTGCAGGTAATATTTGTGGTTCATCAACCCCATCAACTTTAGCAGTTACAGTTCTTCCGGCAATTCCGGCAGTACCCGGAACAATATCAGGAAACACAGCAGTTTGTCCGGGAACAAGTGAAACTTACAGTATTCCGGCAGTTCTCAATGCAACATCTTACACATGGGTTGTACCGGCAGGCTGGAGTATCACCAGTGGACAGGGAACAACATCTGTCACCGTAAATACAGGAACCTTCGGACAAAATGGAAATATTACTGTAACATCGGACAATTCCTGTGGCAGTAGTTTACCATCATCGCTTTCTTTAACTGTGAACCCGGCAATTCCGGTTTCAACAGGAGCTATAACCGGGAACGATCATGTATGTCCTTCCATCAGCCAGTCATATTCAATTTCTGCCATCGCTGATGCAACTTCATATCTTTGGACAGTTCCGACAGGATGGACAATTACAAACGGACAGAATACAACGTCAATAACTGTGACAACAGGAAGTACAGGTCAGAATGGTACAATTATCGTTCTCCCTACGAATTCATGCGGTTCGGGAAGCCTCATTACATTAGGAGTAACTGTTGACCCCGGAACCCCTGTATCACCTGCAACGATCTCAGGCAATATTTCTGTCTGTCCGGGTACAAGCGAAACTTATAATATTTCATCAGTACCCGATGCAACATCATATACCTGGACGGTTCCTGCAGGTTGGAGTATAGTCACCGGACAAGGCTCAACTTCATTAACTGTCAATACAGGTAGTTTTGGACAAGATGGTGATATTAATGTAACAGCTGACAACTCCTGTGGCAGCAGTCTTCCTGCAACAGTTGCTGTAACAATAAACCCAGCTCCACCAATTTCTTCAGGTTCAATTTCAGGAAATACGACAGTATGTCCCGCTATAAGCCAGACATACTCAATTTCCGCTATCACTGACGCAACAAACTATACATGGACCATTCCAACAGGATGGACAATTTCAGGTGGACAAGGAACAACATCGTTAACTGTAACAACAGGAAATACCGGTCAAAATGGAAGCATAACTGTTCAGCCCGATAATTCTTGTGGAACTGGGAGTATCATCACTTTGGGAGTAAATATAATTCCGGGTACACCTGTTTCTCCAGTCTCTATAACAGGAAATACTTATGTATGTCCGGGTACAAGTGAAACGTATAATATTTTAGCAGTACCCGATGCATCAACTTATACATGGGCAGTTCCATCAGGCTGGAACATTACCAGCGGACAGGGAACAATATCAATTATTGTAAATACAGGAACTTTCGGACAGGATGGAGACATTACAGTAACTGCAGAAAATTCATGTGGTACCAGCTTGCCGACAATTTTGTCCATAACCGTAAATCCGGCTACACCAGTAACGCCGGGAGCAATATCGGGAAGTTCTACAGTATGTCCGGGAACTTCGCAAGCTTATACAATAGCAGCAGTTCCTTATGCAACTGATTATACCTGGACAGTTCCTTCGGGATGGACCATTACAGGAGGACAGGGAACGACAACAGTAAATGTTACCACGGGCAGTTTCGGACAGGATGGTTCAATTAGCGTGATTGCCTCCAACTCATGCGGATCAAGCGCATCATCATCCATCGCTATTGCAATAAGTGCACCTCCTCCGGTTTCATTAGGTGCTGTGAGTGGAAATGTATCTGTTTGCCCGGGTATCAGTGCAACATATTCTGTTCTCGCAATACCTGATGCTACAATATATTTTTGGAGTGTGCCCTCAGGTTGGACAATTGTTTCCGGTCAGGGAACCACATCAATAACCGTTACCACAGGTGCAATGGGAAATGATGGTGATATAAGTGTTATTGCCGGCAATTCATGTGGTCAAACACCTGCATCCACACTTGGTGTTACAGTACTTCCTGCTATTCCGGTAACACCGGCATTGATTTCTGGAAATATTACAGTTTGCCCGGGAACAAGTGAAACTTATAATATCGCTACAGTACCCAATGCTACATCATATACATGGACTGTTCCGGCAGGCTGGAACATTTCAAGTGGACAAGGAACAACTGTGATCAATGTAAATACCGGCAGCTTTGGACAAAATGGTAATATTACTGTTTTCGCTGGTAATTCCTGTGGAAACAGCAGTATCACTTCATTGGCTGTGACTATAAATCCGCCAACTCCGGTTACTCCGGGAGTGATATCTGCAAGTGCGTTGATATGCCCGGGAACTATCCAGGCATTCACAATTACATCAGTTCCCAATGCAACGACTTATACATGGTCGGTACCTATTGGGTGGACCATCAACAGCGGACAGGGATCTACGACAATAATAACTACTGCCGGAAATGCAGGCCAGAATGGTAATGTAAGTGTAACTGCAGGTAATTCCTGTGGAACAAGTCTGGCTTCCTCAACAGCGGTCATAGTGAGTCCTGCAGCTCCTGTTAATTTGGGAGTGATCGCAGGGACATCAAATGTTTGTCCGGCAGTTAATGGTACATATTCTGTATCGGCAATTCCTGATGCAACGACTTACACATGGAGCATACCTGCAGGATGGACTATTAATTCAGGCCAGGGAACAACTTCAATATCTATCACCACCGGTTTGACAGGCAATAACGGCACCATTAGTGTCATTGCAAGCAATACCTGTGGAGCAACTTCACCGGTGTCATTAGCTGTAACAGTACTTCCGGCTATTCCATCAATTCCCGGTGCAATAACAGGTAACGCACAAATCTGCCCGGGAACATTGCAAATTTATAGTATTTCAGCGGTGGCTGATGCGACAACTTATACATGGACCGTACCTACAGGATGGACCATTAACGGAGGACAGGGAACTACTTCAATAACTGTCACCGGAGGCAATGCCGGCCAAAACGGGACCATAGGTGTTATTGCCGGCAATTCATGCGGTTCAAGCAGTTCGCCCTCAACCCTGGCAGTTATTGTAAACAGCAATCCAATTGCAAATGCCGGTCCTGATATCAGTATTTGTAATGACTCCCAGACTACTTTAAATGCTACGGGTGCTATTAATTATGCATGGAGTCCTGCAACCGGGTTGAATTTTACCAATATTGCAAATCCTGTTGCAAGCCCCACTTCCAGTCAAATTTATACTGTGACAGTAACTGATGCCAATGGATGCACGGCATCGGACAGTTTAACAGTAACTGTATTTATAATAACCCCGGCTTCCGCAGGCACTGATCAAACAATTTGCAATGGTGAAAGTGCAACACTGAATGCAACAGGTGGTGTCAGTTATAGTTGGACACCGATCATTACTTTGAACAATGCAACATATCAAAATCCTGTTGCTACGCCTTCATCAACGACTACCTATATTGTCACTACCACAGATGCGAACGGATGTACATCTTCTGACAATGTTGTAGTGAATGTGAATCCAAATGTTACAGCTCACGCGGGCGCTGATGTTTCAATCTGTAGCGGGGGCCATATTCAGCTTAATGCTTCAGGAGGTACAACCTATATCTGGAGTCCTGTAAACGGATTGAATGTGCCAACTATTGCAAATCCTGTAGCATCTCCTCTCAGTACGACAACTTATGTGGTTACAGTTTCCAACAGCTTTGGTTGTTCAGCCACTGATGACATAAAGGTTACTGTGAACCAGAGCGCCATTGCAAGTGCAGGAAATGATGTTACAATATGTTCAGGAAACAGCATTCAATTGTTCGCATCAGGTGGTTTTACCTATTCATGGTCGCCGGCAGCAGGACTGAGTTCATACCATATTTCTGACCCATTTGCAAGCCCTGTAACTACAACTCAGTATGTGGTTACTGTCACTACCGGAGCAGGATGTACTGATGTTGACTCTGTGACTGTTTTTGTCAATCAGACTCCCACAGTGGATGCCGGTAATGCAGTAACAATTTGCAAACATCAGACAACAGAATTAAACGCTTCCGGTGGTTCAAATTATTTGTGGAATAACGGAATAAATACAGCCTCAAATAATGTAAGCCCGAATATAACTACACTTTACACCGTAACAATAAGTGATTCCGCCGGATGTTCGGCTTCCGACACAGTTACTGTGAGTGTGCTTCCTTATGACCCCCCCGTTATTTCTTCAAATGTCCCTGCTGTATTCTGTTTTGGTGTTCCTGTTAATGTGACTCTCGATGCAGGTACAGGTTATTCAACTTATTTATGGAGCGATGGCTCTTCAAGCCAAACATTGAATATTTCAGCACCTGGTTCATTTTATGTGATTGGAACTGCTTCAAACGGATGTTCCGATACTTCGAATATAATACAGGTAACCAGTTTGCCGGCTATGACCCCTCCTGTCATTCTTTCTAGCGGGGCTTTGTCATTCTGCCAGGGCACAAGTATGTCGGTTGATCTTTATACCAATAACCCTTACTACCTCTATGAATGGTCAAGCGGATCTGTCACTCCTTCCATACATGTTACTCATTCCGGAACTTTCACAGTGACAGTTACCGATTTCTATGGTTGCACTTCAGTAAGTTCAAATTCAATTCAGGTTCAAGAGATCTCCATTCCCGTTACGTATATGAGTTACAGCGCCCACTACCTGTCTGTCAATTTCTATGACTATTCTTATTATGACACTGGTTATTATTGGAAATTTGGTGATGGAGTCACTTCAACGTTCCAGAATCCTAACCATGCTTATGCTGCTGCAGGAACTTACCTTGTTACTTTTATAACCTCTAATTCCTGCGGTTCTGATTCTACATCCATGTATATTACAGTAGTGAATGGCGTGGGTATTGACGAAAGCAGCATCGTTCAGAATCTTTCAATTTACCCTGTTCCTACACAGGATATTTTGAATGTATCTTTTGAGTATTCTAATAACAAAATTGTTGAACTCAATATTGTAAACACTCTCGGTCAAACAATTTACACTGAAAAATCCGAATCTGTTTCAGGGCAGTATAATAAAGTTCTCCATCTCGCCGGCTATCCGGCCGGAGTATATTACCTGCAGATAAACACTGATAAAGGAATTGTAAACAGGAAATTTATTGTGAATTGATATTAATGTTTTGAAAGGGATGGGTTGTATTATTAAATGAAAACCTATCCGGTTTGCAGTATAATTAACTGCTCACTCTATAGTCATTCAAAGAGTGAATATTTTGCAATAGCTGATTATTATAACTAATAATAATTTCAATTGGAAAAGAAAAAATGTCTCGAATGTAAAGAAGTAATTATTGGAAGATCCGATAAGAAATTCTGTTCCGACCAGTGCAGAAATCTTTACAACAACCGCCAAAACAGCGACTGTACCAACGTGGTCAGGAACATTACCAATGTGCTGCGGAAAAACAGGAGAATTCTTCAGGAACTGAACCCTGAGGATAAGGCAAAAGTACATAAGGATAAATTGCTCGAAAAGGGTTTTAACTTCAACTTTTTTACAAGCATTTACACAACAAAGAGTGGAACGACTTATTATTTTTGCTACGAATATGGCTACTTCCAGATGGATGCAGGTTATTATTTTCTGGTGATCAACAAAAAACTGAAAGAAGAAGAAGGGTGAAAAACCTAAGACGCAAATTCCAAGAACCAAATTCCACATTCCAAGAACCTTGATCTTTAAACTTTAAACAAAAAAAGGCAGCCTCACAGCTGCCTTTTTTATTGCATTTCTCATTGATCAGGCAATGGCTGGAAGTTCAAATGTTGTTGCCAGAATTTCAAAGATACTCCTTTTGTTACCCAGCTTATCTGTGTACTGCCTGTTGACCAATTTTCCGGTCAGTGACAACTGGATACCTTTCTTCACTATCTCTGCTGCTTTATCGGCAGTTTTGTTCCACATCACAATGTTGTGCCATGTTGTGTTCTTTACCCACTCGCCTGTTTTGCTCTTGTAATCCTCACTTGTGGCAAGCGAAAACCTCAGCATTTTGCTGCCATTGCTTAATGTTTTTACTTCCGGTTCCACACCAATGTACCCGCTCAATTCTACTTTGTTTGTTGTTTTCATAATCCTTTTTTTTTAATGATACCTTAAAGTTTTTTTAAAATTATGATGCAAAGTAACACCCTCTGCGGATGCTGATTCGGTTATTAAGCGCTTATATTCGTTTATTATCCGTTTGTTGTCGAATAATTACTTTCATTAAACTGAATTACAAGAGCATAATTGGGGTATGGTTTTTCATAAAGCTAGGAAATAATTTTCCGATATTTTGCTGTTATGAAATTTTCATTGCACAAATTCTTTTATAATTTTGAAGTTTGATTTGGAGAAAAAAAGGAATAATTGAAATAAGAATTGAAACTGAAACATCCTATTAACCCATAATCAAATTCACAAGTTGTCCATTAGGAATAATATATT
>CAISZK010000469.1 GCA_903889915.1 uncultured Bacteroidota bacterium | reverse complement strand
CCCTTATGCGTTTTACCTGCAAGCGGGTTTATTTAGCGGAATCTTTTGCAATAAATTCAGCAATATTATCCAGATCATTCGCTGCTTGTTCAGTCCAGATCACTCTTCCCATTTCGATAGTTTTTTGTCCAACTCTTCCTCGGTAAGAACCTGTCCATTGGCCGATTGTTCAAGCCCAATATCAATTTTAGCCAATAAAATAATATTGTCAATAATATCATCAACGGATACTGAGTCGGGCAAACTATTAATGCTGTTTATTACCTGTTTTTTTGTTATCATAATGCTATTTTAAACTATACCTACAAAGTTACAATAATTTCTTCATTCATATCAAGAATAAAAGCTAAAGCTTTTTTTAAACCCGAAAAATATTATCTACCGAGTTAAATATTTTTAAAGAACTCTTTATTATTTGACTTTGCAAATACACTATTTTTCAAACCACCAAATCTTTATTGAATATCTTTCATTGCTAATTTTTCAATGGTAAAATTTCACATTCCTCTACAATATACGGGTTAAATTGTTGGTTTTTTATTTAGAATTATAATGAACAAATACTCCTCTTAATGTTTATCATTGAGAAATTACTCTGCTCTTATTTTGAACAATTTCTCTCAATGGATTATTATAATTTCTACTTTTACAGAAAATTTCATTCTTTCGATTTCATTATGCTTGTAAAAACTTATGGTGGTTGCACTCATGGTGTGGATGCAACTATTATTACCATCGAAGTCAATATTGATATTGGCGCAGCGTTTTTTCTGGTTGGATTGCCTGACAATGCTGTTAAAGAAAGCCATCAGCGCATTGAAGCTGCGCTGAAAAACATCGGGCAGAAAATTCCGGGTCGAAAAATCACTGTCAATATGGCGCCTGCTGATATCCGCAAGGAAGGCTCATCATACGATCTTTCAATTGCCACAGGAATACTTGCTGCAGATGGAAAAATTACCCCGGATAATATTGGTCAGTATATTATCATGGGCGAGCTTTCACTCGATGGCAGTCTGCAACCCATGAAAGGCGCACTGCCCATTGCGATTGAAGCAAGAAAAGCAGGATTCAAAGGTTTTATTCTTCCGCGTTACAATGCCATGGAAGCCGCTGTGGTGAATAACCTGGATGTTTATGGAATTGACAATATCACCGAAGTGATAGGTTTTTTCAATGAAGAGATCAAACTGGAGCCTTTGCATGTTGACACACGAAAAGAATTTTATTCACGCCTCAACGAATATGAATTTGATTTTGCAGAGGTAAAAGGCCAGGAAAACATCAAACGATCGCTTGAAATTGCCGCAGCCGGTGGTCACAATGTAATATTGATAGGTCCTCCGGGGGCAGGAAAGACCATGCTGGCAAAGCGGTTGCCTTCAATCCTTCCCCCGCTTAACCTGCACGAAGCTCTTGAGACGACAAAAATTCATTCTGTTGCAGGTAAAATTCAAAAGGATATTTCGCTCATTTCAGTTCGTCCGTTCCGTTCACCACATCACACCATCAGCGATGTGGCTTTGGTTGGCGGCGGATCAAACCCGCAGCCGGGCGAAATTTCGATGGCACATAATGGCGTGTTGTTCCTTGATGAACTGCCCGAATTTAAAAGGACAGTGCTTGAAGTGCTGCGTCAGCCGCTGGAAGAACGCAGAGTGACAATATCAAGATCGAAATACAGTGTGGAATATCCTGCAAGTTTCATGCTTGTGGCATCAATGAACCCATGCCCCTGTGGGTATTATAATCATCCTGATAAGGATTGCGTGTGTGCACCTGGCGTTGTTCAGAAATATCTGAATAAAATATCGGGACCGCTTTTGGATAGAATTGACATACATGTTGAAGTTACGCCTGTTCCCTTTAAAGAATTATCAAGTGTTCGTGAATCAGAAAAAAGTGAAGTGATAAGGGAAAGGGTAACGGCAGCGCGGCAAATTCAGGAGTTGCGTTATAAGGAAATGGATGGCATTTACTGCAATGCCCAGATCACTACAAAACTGTTGCGCACTGTTTGCATGATTGATGATGCCGGACAAACTTTGCTAAAGAATGCGATGGACAAACTTTGTCTTTCAGCCCGTGCCTACGACAGGATACTGAAAGTTGCACGCACCATCGCCGACCTTGACCAGAGTGTGAATATTGGCAATGATCATTTATCGGAAGCCATTCATTTCAGAAGTTTGGACAGGGAGAATTGGGCGGGGTAAATGGTCATTGGTCATTAGTCATTAGTCATTAGCTGCGCGTCATTATTGGTCATTAATTGTCATTAAAAAAAAGGAACACTGATTTTTAAGATGATTAGGATTGAAACTGATCAAAAAAATCATTGCAGATCATCCCGTATATACGCATACGTATCAAGCTAAAGGTGGGAAATTCGGGGGAACAGTCCTATATGGGCGGCATATTGTATATTCTTCAAGTTGTTAAACAGTAAAAATACTTTGTTTCGCATTAAAGAATTATTGTAATTTTACCGCAAAATTTAATCCCAAAATTATTCTCTATGAAAACAAAACTTATAATGTCGCTGTTTGTGTTATTTGCACTTACCGCAGTTATTTTAATCAGTTGTAAAAAAGACACCAACACCACTCCACCTGCAACTGTAAATTTCTCTAAAGTTGGTACTGAAAATGCTTCTATTGAAGGAGCTTTCACGGATGCTTTCCGTCAGGTTGACCAGACTTGCAAGCAACATAATTATAAAAGTATCACTTCAAACCCTACTGTAACTATTGATACTTTGGCTTATCCAATGAATGTTACAATTGACTACGGAACTTATTGTTTAGGTCCGGACGGAGTGGTCAGAAGCGGCAAGATCAATGCTCATCTGACAAAATTGTATATTGATTCGGGTGCTGTTACAACCATCACTTTTGACAACTATTATGTGAATGCACGCCATATCACAGGTACAGAGATCATCACCAACAACGGCAAAAATGGTCTGGGTCATACAGTTTTTGGAGTTGTTATCCAAAACGGAAATCTTTTTAGTGTTGATGGCACGACAACCTATAATTCAGTTCAACAGAGAGAATGGATCGCTGGTGAAAGCACATTGCTTGACCCCACTGATGATGTTTATTCGATAACCGGAACAGGAAGCGGTACAACTTCTGACGGAACCAACTATACAGTAACAATCACTTCCCCATTAGTAGCATCCATCGGCTGTGCCTGGATCGAAAGTGGTGTTATTAATATTACGGTTGCTAACTACCCGCTTATTTCAATTGATTATGGAACCGGAGCCTGCGATAACGCAGCTGTTGTTTCATGCAGCGGATACACATTCAACCTGGTAATGCCGTAATAAAAATACGTTTATTGTGAAAAGGGAGGATGCTTTGCTTCTCCCTTTTTTATTTAAGATTTAAGATTTAAGATTTTTGATTTAGGAATACTTTTAAAATTCAGAACATGGTTAATGAACAATTATTACTTTTCAGGGAAAAGCTGAAAGAAGAATTAGCGAACAAAGAACTCGTCAAGTTAACCATCAGCAATCCCCGCGACAGATTATCTGATTTGAGGAGTATGATCATCACAATCGTTGAATTGAAAGCCGGTGTCAGATTGAATTTCGTTTACCGCTACAAGACAAAAGACATGGCGAAAAACTTTGCATTCGACGAGGCCGAAACTTTGATTGAAAAGGCGCTTGAAAGTGAGTTTTACAATGCTGATCTGTTTACCAAAAATGAAACCGTTCACTTTATTATTGATGATAAAGGCAAGGTAAAATTAAAAACAAAAGCAGAAGTATCACTCACTTCTGTTTCATTCAGTCATGATAAAAAGAAGGAAAGAATTATTGAGACCGGGGGGAATATTTATTTAAAAGAATTGGGGATCACCAATGCAGCGTGGGAAGTTCGCAGGGAAATGAATGATAAGTACAGGCAAATAAACCAGTATATTGAACTCATAGGACCCGTCATTAGAGAACTTGAACTGCCCGAAGGATTCCATGTTGCAGATATGGGTTCTGGAAAGGGTTACCTGACTTTTGCTCTTTACGATTACCTTGTAAATAATCTTAAACTCAAACCTGAAATTACAGGGGTGGAATTACGCGAAGATCTTGTAAAACTTTCGAATGAAATTGCTGTGAAAGCAAACTTCACCAATCTGCATTTCGTTCAGGGGACTATTGACAAAACAGACATTAAGAATCCTGATATTTTGATTGCATTGCATGCCTGCGATACAGCTACCGATGAGGCTATTTACAGGGGTATCGCTTCAGGTGCATCATTGATCGTTTGTGCTCCCTGTTGCCATAAACAGATCAGGAAAGAATTCAATGTGAAAAACGAACTTGAATCAATCCTGAAACATGGTATCCTGATGGAAAGGCAGGCTGAGATCATCACTGATGGAATCCGAGCAATGATCATGGAAGCCTATGGCTACAAGACAAAAGTTTTTGAATTTATTTCAACAGAACATACTCCGAAAAATCTGATGATCACAGGCAAAAAAGTTTCTGATCAAAATCCTTCAAAGCAAAGTATCCTTGATAATATCGGGAAAATTAAACAGCTCTATGGGATCAAAGAGCATTATCTTGAGAAGCTATTGGGATTTATTATCTGAAGCAAACAGTAAAACATTTTAAAAGGTAATTTGGCAATCTGAAACTTTCAAAATAACTTCCCAAATTATTTCATCGAAGTACGAATTCTTTACGAAAATACGAATTACGAATGTGCTATCAGGTTCGTAGTTCGTATATTCGTACCTTTTTTCGTAATTCGATGAAATAATGTTTTTGTTGAATTTATTTCAAACTTTTTAAAGAAATTCTAAACGATCATGCCTGCACCCACAGTTTCATTGGTGCCTTCATCTATCAGTATGATGCTGCCCGTTACCCTGTTTATTCTGTATTTATCATAGAAGAAAGGTACAGTAGTACGAAGAGAAATGCGGGCAATATCGTTCAATCCAATTTCCTTATCTTCTTCCAACCTGTGTAGCGTATTTATATCAACTTTGTAACGGATATCTTTGATGATGCAGCGTGCTTCGCGTGTTGTGTGACGTATGGTGTACTTCCCATTCAATTGCATTTTCTTCTCATTCAGCCAGCATATCATCACATCAAAATCCTGCCCTACATTGGGAACATTGTTTTCACGTACAATCATGTCGCCCCTGCTGATATCAATCTCGTCCTCCAGCCTTATGGTTACTGACATTGGCATGAATGCTTCTTTGATGGGGCCGTTGAAAGTATCAATGGATTTGATCCTGCTTGTAAATCCCGAAGGAAGCACCATGACTTTGTCGCCGGGTTTAAAAATGCCTCCCGCCACCCTGCCTGCGTAACCACGATAATCAGGACATTCCAATGACTGCGGCCTGATAACATACTGCACGGGGAAGCGACAATCAACCAGGTTCTGATCGCTGCCTATATGAATTGTTTCGAGCAGGTACAATAAAGTTGAACCGCCATACCAGTTCATGTTTGTGGATTTCTCCACCACATTGTCGCCCAGCAAAGCGCTCACCGGAACAAAATGAATGTCGAGCACCTCAAGCTTGGAAGCAAAACTTTGAAAATCCTTTTTGATCTTTTCGTAAACATCCTGTTCATAATTTACGAGGTCCATTTTATTCACACAGATCACAATGTGCGGGATCTTCAGCAAAGAAGCAATAAAGGCGTGTCGTTTGGTTTGTTCGATGATTCCCTTACGAGCATCAACAAGGATGATGGCAAGGTTTGCAGTAGATGCGCCGGTCACCATATTCCTTGTGTACTGAATATGCCCGGGAGTGTCAGCAATAATGAATTTTCTCAGTGGAGTGGCAAAATACCTGTAGGCAACATCAATTGTAATTCCCTGCTCTCTTTCAGCCCTAAGACCATCTGTAAGTAAAGCAAGATTTATATAATCCTCTCCGCGTTTTTCGCTGGCAATGCGGATAGCTTCATACTGATCTTTAAAAATTGATTTGCTGTCATAAAGCATTCTCCCGATCAGCGTGCTTTTCCCGTCATCCACACTTCCCGCAGTTGTGAATCGCAGAAGCTCCATATCAGAATAACCGCTGTCTTTTTTTGAATTCATAATTTAAAATTGCTGAACTGTTTATTTGCTGAACTGTTTATTTGTTGAATTCAATGACTATTGACTATTGACTATTGACTATTGACTAATGACTTTATTAAAAATATCCTTCTTTTTTTCTGTCTTCCATAGCCGCTTCCGACCTTTTGTCATCTGCCCTGCCTCCTCTTTCTGTAACTCTTGATGCGGCAACTTCAAGGATGATATCCTCAACAGTTGTTGCATCCGATATTGTAGCGCCGGTGCACGACATATCGCCAATTGTACGGAAACGGATGTGCATCATTTCATATTTCTCTCCATTTTTCAATGGAATAAAATCACATTTTGCCATGATCACTTCATCCCTTACAAAACACTCCCTGTCGTGTGAAAAATAAAGCGAAGGCATGCTGATCTTTTCTTTTAAAACATACTGCCAGATGTCCATTTCGGTCCAGTTGCTGAGCGGAAAAACCCTGAAATGCTCGCCTATTCTTTTCTTGCCGTTGAAAAGATTCCAGAGTTCGGGGCGTTGATTCTTCGGATCCCATTGTCCGAATTCATCCCTGTGCGAAAAAAATCGTTCTTTGGCTCTGGCTTTTTCTTCATCCCGACGGCCTCCACCAATGGCTGCATCGAATTTATATTCTTCCAGAGTATCAAGCAGAGTAACCGTTTGCAGCACGTTGCGGCTGGCTGTGGGTCCTTTTTCTTCAACAACCCTGCCTTTATCAATTGATTGCTGCACTGAACCTACTATTAGACGTGCACCAATCTCTTTCACCAAATTATCCCTGTACACAATCGTCTCAGGAAAATTG
>CAISZK010000468.1 GCA_903889915.1 uncultured Bacteroidota bacterium | reverse complement strand
TTAGTCATTTGTCATTAGTCATTTGTCATATTGACAATTGACAATTGACTATTGACTATTGACTATTGACCATTGACTATTGACATTTTTAATCAATCTTTTCCACCATCACTGCTGTGCCATACGCAAGCACTTCGGTAACTCCGTTCATAACTTCATTGGCATCATAGCGCATATTGATGATGGCATTGCAACCAATTTCACTTCCATGTTGGATCATTAGCTGCAAGGCTTCTTCGCGGGTTTTCTCGCACAGTTGTGTATAGATGGCGCTTTTGCCGCCAAACAAAGTCATGAAGCCACCGGCCATGTTGCCTAACAGACTTCTTGATCTTACTGTGATGCCGCGCACCAGTCCGAGTTGTTTTGTGATCCTGAAGCCTTCCAGGACCGAGCTTGTTGTGATGATTACTGAATGATTCATTTTTTATTTTTGATTTAAGATTTATTCGATGTCTTGGAATTTGGAATTTGGATTTTGGATTTTGGATCTTGGATCTTGGATCTTGGATCTTGGATTTTGGATTTTGGATTTTGGATCTTGGATCTTGGAATTTAAAACTTGGATCTTCCTACTGCATGTATCCCTCTTTTTTCCAAACTTCCACTCCGTTTTTCAAAAGCGCCGAGAGTTCTTTTTCATCCACCTCTTCTTCTTTTTTAAAATGGAAACATGTTTTTCCTTTTAAACATTTAACAAGCGTGGGCGCAACTTCAAGCATTTTCGCATTCATGTAGCATGGGAAGAAATAAAACACCACGCTGTCCTTGCGATGTGCGATGGAAGCAAAATACATCCCCGGCACAATCTTTTTGCTCGAACCGTAAGGGACAGGTTTGTTACCAATAAGTTCAAAAGAGTCGCCTGCTGCATTTATATTGACAACCATTGGAGGTGTGCATTTCACCAGGTTTCTTTTGAGTTTTTCAAAAATTATTTTTCGTGTTGTTTCAGTTATTGGCATAAGCTATTTGTGATTTCTGATTTATTAATGACACACAAAATTAAAAATAAAAATAAGGCAGGAGGTAAAAAACAATGATTTTTCGGTTCAAAATGAACCAAATTTTACCGTTCGTTTGACCAAACCGACCGTTTACTTAATTCCTATTGATTTTTGCATTTTATGTTTTTACATTTGGAGAAAATTTGAAAATGCACAATATGTTCTAATTATTAACACAATCTGTTCTTATGAAATTTTCCGACATTTTTACTGATAAAAATGACTCAGCAGAAGTTAAAAAATTTCTCGGTCAAATCAACAATCACCCTGAATTGTATGCCATTTTAGAGCATTATTATTCCAGGATACTTGATCTGAAACCTCTCCTTAAAAACGTGAAGATTGATCAGGCTCAACTAACGCTCATCATCTTTTCCACATTCACTGAGATCACTTCAAAAATTGCCACTATACACGAAGAAAAAATTGCCAATCTCATATCTGATGTGCTGTGCAGGATAAGACTGATGCACTATAAAGAATTTGCCAATAATTGCTCTGAGTTTGATGAGGGTTTACTGCTTGCCATCAACCATTATTGCATGATCACAAAGACCGGCAAGAATGATTTTCCATCTTTGTTTCGTAGTAAAATTAAAAAGAGAGTTGTTAAAAGAAAAAAGAGGGTGATGAAAAAAGAAACAGTGATTTACAAATCACTTAGTTTTAATGGAAGCAGTGCACAAAAAAAACTAACAGAATCTTTATTAAACCGCTCAGCCTGGTTTTTGAAAGAATTTTCACTCAAAAAATTTCTGAGAAATACGACTCTTAAACCTATACTTTTTTGCCGCATTAACAGTTTAGGACCGCTTGCTCTTTTTCTTCATTTGCTCAATGTAGAAGAGTTGCTTACTGCTGAATCCGGCAACTGTTACATGACTATTGCTGCAAGAAGTATCTGGTGGAGAAACCATCATCCAAATCCGCGATATCTAAGCAAATTGTCAAGCGAAATATTGGGGAAACCTGAGAAATATGCAGCTATCATCAATAGTGTAATGGCAATGATCAGGGACATAGTTAATGAAGGAAATCCCAACCCTACTGCTTATCCACTCGAATAAAACAGGATTTTTAGTCAATGGTCAATAGTCATCTGTCATTGGTCAATTGTCAATATTTTTGTTTTTTTTCTGACAATTTTTAAGTCATTTTAAAAAAAAATAAAAATAAATTTAAAAAAAACCCGGAAAAATGATTTGACTGCAACACCCTTCAACACCGCTGCCATTAAGGGTTTCGTGAAATTCCGAAAAAACAAAAAAGGAACAGTACAGGAACAGTACAGGAACAGTACGGGAACAGTTCTCCACAGAAGTTTT
>CAISZK010000467.1 GCA_903889915.1 uncultured Bacteroidota bacterium | reverse complement strand
TCTCACGACGATTTATGTACAATTCGTGAGGCAGTAAGACAATGTCATATTATTACATCTAGAACAACATTATTAATGAAAATATTTTGCCTTGAGCAAATTGACATAAATAATGAAATCCCATCACTCACGACTGATTTTGTTGAAGTTTGCATGAAGGCAGTACAAAAAGGAGAATGTATTAAAACTCGTACAGAGCGTGGTAAAAAGAAACTAAGAAATGATGATCCTATAAAATTGGCAAGGCTTGAAAAACAACGAGATGAAAAACATGCTTCAAAACTCGCTTCATTCGGGTTGGGTTCTAAAGTCTTAGAATGTTATAATCATCACTTTAATAAACTGGTATTTGATACGTCTTTATCCTTATCTCACATTCTTAAAGCGAAAGTAACTCAAATCGTTACAAGCTTAAAAAAATAATGTGAATGCGTGCTTCCAGAAATATGTTGGACGTTATGTTCTTTATTATATTCTTCAACTCCTTCAAATAACCTCAGCATATCGAATCGGACGGAAAATACGCCAACTTGCGGGTCAAGTGACAAATTACATATTGTATGGAATAGCAATAAACAAAACATCAATTGATTACATGTCATCCAATAGTATATCTGTCGATTATGAAGCACTTAAAAAACTATTAGTTCCATCAAATTTAAAAGATGTTCATCTTCGCCAAAGTAAAATGCTGTTGATTAGTCGACTTATTGAAACTAATTTCGAAGATATTATTACTGGAAAAAGACTTTTTCAACCCATCCCTCTATCAACAACATTTATTCCATCATTTATGAGGTTATCAACAGTTGGAATGGCACAATTGTTGTATGACAAACAACGAATTGAGTTATTTAAACTTCATTATTTAGATATGTATGGTGTCAATTTAATAAATCTTGCAGACAAAGTATCGCTTTGTAAATCCTATAAAGCAATTTCAGGTAATGAAAATGCAAGTGATTTTGATGAGGCAATGTTTTCAACACGATTATGGAAGTTTATGTGTAATTTTAAGAATAAGCAATATGACGGAATACTCAATGATAAACAAAGAGATGGTGATTGGGTGTTTGATAATGCGATTATAACAAATGGAACTGCTGTTCACTTTCAAATCACTCCAAATATTGGATTTCGCAAGTCGAATTTTGCATTAGCAAGAAAGACAGCGAATGCCAAAATAAAAACAAAAGTTAAAAAAGCAATCGAAGCTAAATTGGACCCACTTGTAAATTTGGAGTTTTCAGATATTCGGAATCCTGAAGATTTAAAACAACTGGCTGCAGATTTTGATGACACTCTTTTCCTATCAGCAGATCCAGGAAAAGGTTGTTTGGCGGATATTACTGATGGGCTCACACATTTAAAATATACGTCAGGACAACGAAATAAACATA
Organism: uncultured Bacteroidota bacterium; assembly: GCA_903889915.1. Taxonomy (GTDB): domain Bacteria; phylum Bacteroidota; class Bacteroidia; order Bacteroidales; family CG2-30-32-10; genus CAISZK01. The sequence goes on along the minus strand of CAISZK010000467.1, from coordinate 553 downwards.
CTCTTCAAGGGGTGAGGATCAAAGAACAAAATAAAAAAAGGAAACGGTTCATTGTTGATGTGAGTGAAGAAATTTTAGATGAACCCAAACTTAAAAAAAATCCATCGATAGAGGAAATTGAGACGATTTATCTTTCAAAATTTTCATCCAAATCTTGCATTACATCAATTTTCGGAAATTATTTGTTGAGGCGAAACATCATTGAATCGGAGGCATTAAAATGTTATTCAAAGCCATTATTTCGACAAAACAAATTCTTGGCTTTTTCAAAGACCAAATCATCTGAAGATATTTTTCTGAATGCTATCATGCCATTATTCAAATCAAAACCACACGCTGATGAATCCTTGCCATTTTGGATGACATCAGACGCGGAGTTAATAAATCACATTCGGTTGAACCATGAAAATCGGCATAAGAAAAAGATCGTCAAACTACTTTACGGAAATTGGGGAAAAACTCCGAATTTGAAAGGCTCAAAACCAACTCCTGGTATTGGACTCCGAAGAAAAATAGAACGTCTTCTAAGTCGAACGGGCAAAAACAATTCCTC
>CAISZK010000466.1 GCA_903889915.1 uncultured Bacteroidota bacterium | reverse complement strand
CAGAACAGTTCTGTCTTTGATATCCACTGAAGAATTTCCAGGACCTTTACCCGGGCCGGTGCCGGTGCCGATACCGGTACCACCAGTTCCTCCTGAACCACCATCGCCATAATTAGTGGAATTTGGATTGCCATATAATCTACCCTGAACACCTGTTCCACCGGCAATTCCTTTGCTGGTATTGCTAGGTTTTTTAAACAATTTGGATGGATCAATAACCGGGTCGTTTATCTTTATTACTGAAGTATTTTTATCATTGCTGTTAGTCGAGTTGATAGTTGGATCTGTTTCCTTATCATTGGTAATATATTTGTCGTTGCTTGAGCCTTTCAACGGAACAGTATTTACATCATAAAGCTCTTCTGTTTTATTAGTACCATATCCTTTATCAGAATTACCGAAGTTAACTTCAAGACCAGAGCCGCCGAGAACATCGGGAAATGGAGGCAATGGAGTTTTCATGATGGTAAAGAAAAGAAACAGGAACAGTAAAACATGGTAGCCAATAGTAAATACTGCTGCCAGTTTTCGATTAGTATTTTGAGTTTCTTCTATCATTTTTTTGACGATACCGCTTGCGTTCCCAATACCATTTTAATTTTGATATTACTTCCGATCTGCAAAACATCAACCAGATCCTGTACAGACAATGAATTGTCGAACCTGAGAACGATCAAAGGCTCATCCATGTTTTTTGTGTCTTTTATAAGCTCGCTTTCAAGTTGGTCAAAAGGGACTGGGGTTTTATTTACATAATAGGTCCTGTCTGCAGTTACAGACAATGAAATTTGTGGTTTTGAAATTGTCTGATTAGATTTGCTTTTCGGCAGTAAAAGTTTTATTACCGAAGGGTTTGCCAGTGTTGAAAGGATCAGAAAAAACAACAGCAAAAAGAACATGATGTCGTTCAGCGACCCTGTATAAACTTCGGCAGTGTATCGTTGGCTTCTCCTGAGGTTCATATTATGCTTCTTTTTGTAAAAGATCCATAAATTCGAGTGAGCTGTCTTCTAACTGAAAAACTACTTTATCCAATAAAATATTCAGATAATGGTAACCTGCATAAGCAAGCACACCAACTATCAATCCTGCTGCACTGGTGATCATCTTTACATACAGGCCGCTTGCTACAACACCAATGGCGATGTTTTCAGCAAGAGAAATATCGTAAAATATTTTTATCACACCCATGATCGTTCCGATAAATCCAAGCATAGGAGCAATCCCAGCCACTATTCCCAATATCTTCATATTCTTTTCAAGCTTTGAAACTTCAAATCTTCCGACATTCTCAATAGATTTTTCAATTTCATTAATTGGTTTTCCAATGCGCTCAATTCCTTTCGCCATCATTCGCGAAACAGGAGTATTTGTTGACCTGCACAACGCCTTTGCTGAATCGAGTTTGCCATCATAAATAAACTCTTTTATAGAATTAAAGAATAAGGCATCCGGTTTGCTTGCTTTTCTGATAGCAATAAGCCGTTCGAAAAAGAAATAAACTGCCAGCAGAGATAGAAGAAAAATCGGGATCATCAAAACCAACATTATTGATCCACCCTTACTGAAAATAATATCCCATAATGATTCAGCTACCTGGCTTTGTTGCGCGCCTGCTGCAACTTTGGTTGCGGCGTCAGTTGCTGCGCCTGCAGTTTGTGTTACCTGTAAAATAAGTCCTAACATGTTGGTATAATTTTATTTCAAAAATACTATTTAATGATCTTGCCAATCACTTTCATTTTCCCAAGATGTTAACATCATCCTGTTAATATACCAACGAAGAAAATTATGAATTATTGTGTCTTGAGAAAAAAAAAATTTTTAAAGGAAATAAGAGAAATTGGCTGGGATTACTATTATTGATATAGACGCATTACAAGCCCAATCCTACCCGAAATAAATTGCCCCACCAATGTTGTCTCTGCTTGCACCTGTTACTGAACGCAGGCAATTGACCTGTGATTTGAATCGCAATAATCCAAGAAAAGCAAAGATCAATGCTTCTTTATACTCAACGGTTTGTTTGTCGGGAATGACGATTTCACATTTGCAATATGCTTTGAGTCTTGAAAGCAAATAGGAATTATAGGCGCCTCCTCCGGTTATCAGCATTCTCTTTCCCTGAATTATCCTGTCGGTATTCGCAATCTGCATTGCTATATGTTCGCAGAGAGTACACAGTTTATCTTCAACAGAAATATTAAAACTTTCAACAATGGGATCGAAAAATTTTATGCCCCATTCCTTTCCAAGTGATTTTGGAAAAGATGTTTTGTAATAATCAAGGTCATTTAGTTTATTAAGCAGATTCTGATTGATAGTGCCTGTTGAAGCAATCTCGCCATTGTGATCGTAGTCCTTATTTATACTTCGCGCTATTTTATTAAGGACAATGTTGACAGGGCAAATATCATAGGCAATGCGTTTGTCAGCGCCATCATAAGAGATATTTGCAAAACCACCCAGATTCAGGCAAAAGTCAAAAGATGCAAAAAGCATTTTGTCACCTATAGGTACCAATGGAGCACCCTGTCCTCCCAGAGCAATATCGGTTGAACGAAAATCACATACTACCGGCACCATGCATTCAGCTGCAATTGCAGCACCATTACCAATCTGGAAAGTTGTTTTGTTTTCCGGCTGATGAAAGATGGTGTGACCATGTGAAGCTATAAAGTCGGGGAAAATATTGTACCTGGTTATAAAATCAGATATTAATCTGCCGGTGTAATGACCATATAGATTATGCGTCTGAACAAATTCCACCGCAGTTGAATTTTCAAGATTGCTTAAACATTTCTTCCAACAATCATCATAGGGAATTGTTTCTGCAAAAATAATTTGGTAGGACCACTTATCACTGACATTCGAAAATTCACAATAAGCTATATCCACTCCATCAAGTGAGGTACCAGACATTACACCTATAACCCGTGAAGTTTTCATAGGACTAACTTATAAGCACTCTAAAAGATTTTCAAGTTTTATTCCACGCGAACCTTTTATCAAAATATTAAAACCTTCAGGATTCAAATTTTTCAGCCATACTTTGGCTTCAGAAACATTCTCAAATGCAGGGATAGCTGAAGATTTGTTTAATGATGTAAAGACTTTACCAACTAAAAGTATTTTGTCAAAATCGGAATTTTCGAGAAGCTCAAGAATCTTCTGATGTTCTTGTTCTGCTTCAATACCCAGTTCGCGCATGTCACCTATTATCGCAAATTTGTTCGAACAATTTATCTGGGAAAAATTCCTGATCGCAGCATCCATGCTTGTTGGATTGGCATTGTATGCGTCCATAAAAAGTGTGTTCTTTTTTGTCACAATATGCTGCGACCTGTTATTAGTAGGCTTGTAATTTTCAATTGCATTTTTAATATCCAAAGGTTTTACTCCGAAATAATCTCCAATAGATACAGCAGCAAGAACATTTTCAAAATTAAAATAACCAATCAGGTTTGTAGAAATTCTCAGCTCCTGCTGAAGTGATTTGCAATGCCATTTAAAATTCAGAAAAGGATTACTTTCTAAGATTTCTCCTTTATAATCTGAATTGGGGAAGACACCATAAGTTATCCTTTGCATACCTTCAGAAAGCTCCATTAACAGCCCATTGTCTATGCATACAAAAACTTTTCCGTTCACCGAAACTATAAAATCATACAACTCCCTTTTGGTATTCACTACTCCTTCAATGCTGCCAAATCCTTCCAGATGGGCTTTGCCAATGTTTGTAATGACTCCATAGTCAGGCCTGGAAATTGAGCACAGTTCACCAATTTCACCCGGATGATTTGCTCCCATTTCGATTACGGCAAATTCAACATCATCCTTAATTGACAATATTGTCAGCGGAACACCGATATGATTGTTGAAATTTCCTTTTGTGGAATGAACGCTGTATTTTTTTGAAAGAACAGCGTTGATCAATTCTTTTGTTGTGGTTTTTCCATTGGTCCCTGTTATTCCAAGCACAGGAATTTTTAATTGATTTCTATGGAAAGATGCAAGCTGTTGAAGGGTTTTCAAAACGTCATTCACCAGGATGTATTGACTTCCCTTTTTAAATTCCTTTTCATCAATAATGGCAAATTTACTTCCCTTTTCCAATGCTTCAGCAGCGAACTTATTTGCATTGAAATTCTCTCCTTTTAATGCAAAGAAAAGTGATCCCTCAGAAATATCCCTTGTGTCAGTACAAATCTGCGGATACTGTTTAAATAACGAATAGAGTTCTTTTATTTCCGGCATATTCTTGTAAATTAAAACCCCACCTACTTAGAGCAAATGGGGTTTCAAATTGATTTCCATATTTTTTTACTTACCTCCTATCGGACTTCCAACGCGTGTCATTGCGCATCTGAAACCAATGTAGTCAGTAGATAATCTTTCATCAAGATATCTTTTGGTGCCTGCAACAAGATAATAAGCCCTGTCATTCCATGAACCACCTTTATAAACGCGTACCTTATCATTAAGCATAGAAGTGATACTGTAGTTATACATGTCGCCTGAAATATTTGCAGAGTCTTTAGGTTGACCAAACCAGTCAGTAGTAATTGTTGAAGTAAAATCACCATCAAGATAATTGATATTGTCAGCCTGCCGGTAATTTCTTCTTCCTGCAGATTCTACAGTAGTAACATTTCTCCAGTTGATTCTTCCTAAAGTGTCTTTTTCTTCAATGTTACCTTCATCGTCGAGTGTTTTTGTTTTAAACACATTTCCTCTGAAAGGATTGAAATCCGAAACATCTTCGCCTGATAATGGTCTGTAAACATCCATTACCCATTCAGCAACGTTACCGGCCATGTTATACAATCCATAGTCATTAGGCCAGTATGAATAAACAGGTCCTGGAATATCAGCAGCATCGTTCAGAGCGCCTGCAACCCCCATGTTATCTCCACGACCTCTTTTAAAGTTGGCCACGAAATCACCAAGGTCCTTATCTTTATCAGTACGCAGGATATGTCCATTCCACGGATACAATCTTCTGTCAAGAACACGCTCATAAATGGCATTTCCTATTAATCCCAAAGCAGCAAACTCCCATTCTGCTTCAGTCGGCAGTCTGTATTTTGGCAAAAGAATTCCATCTTCCATTCTTACTTTACGTGTACCTGTTCCGCTTGGATCAAGGTCATAAAGATCATTCTTCACCATGCCTTCGTATTGTCCGGCCAAATATGCTTCGGTGTTAAAGTTATTTTCATTAGACTGGCTCGGGTCAACCCTGAGGATGCCTTCACGGATCATGATATATTCGTTCACCCTGTCAGTTCGCCAGGCACAATAGTCAGTCGCCTGCAACCAGCTTACTCCAACAACAGGATATTCTCTGTATGCAGGATGGCGCAGATAAAGTTCAACCAGAGGTTCGTTGTAAGCCAATTTATCTCTCCAGACCAAAGTATCGGGCAATGCTTTTTTATAAACTTCAAGAAAGTCAGTTCCGAAAACTCTTCTCAGCCAGTAAAGGTATTCTAACCAGTCGAGGTTTCTGACTTCTGTTTCATCCATGTAGAATGATGAAACGGTAACTCTTCTAGGGATATTATCCCAATCATACTGGACTTCCTGCTCTGTTCTTCCCATAGCAAAAGTGCCACCTTCAATAAGGATCAAACCTGGTCCGGTTTCCTGTTCCTCATAAGGAACAACTTCAAATCCACCATTTTTAGGTTGATTATATTCCCAACCAGTTGTCGGCGATTGATCTTTCTTACAACCGGCCATTAAGAAAACCGATGCAATCGCAATTAAAGTTGAAATTGATTTCTTAGTAGTTATCATAATGATTTGTTTTTTTAAATACAACTAAAAAGAAGGACAGTTTATTGCCCTGATACGTTTCTTTTTTGGGCGGCAATCAAATTGAAGTGCAAAAGAGACTTCATGAGAACCACCTGTAGCATTACTTAATTTAGAAACTGTAACGTCATAACTATACCCTATCTTTACTACACTTGTTTGAAGCCCGATCAAAGCGATAAATGCATCGGGATTGTCAAATCCTTGTCTGAACCAAAGTCCACCAACAAGGGGATACTTATTAAAATACATCCCGTAATTCATTTCTTCAAAATCCTGCTGTTTCATAAAAAGCAAATTTGGAGAAAGAGTAGGGTCTTCAATTCTTCTTCTTCTTCTGTGGTG
>CAISZK010000465.1 GCA_903889915.1 uncultured Bacteroidota bacterium | reverse complement strand
ATCAAGTGTCTTGTTCGTCATAAAACAAATCTTGATGCTTTTTCTTTTGATTTTACAATCCCCTCTGGAAAGTTTTTTACATACCTTTGTTAACTACTTTAAATTTTTACCGAACTATTGATAGTATTTGATATTTTAAAATGTTCTAAAAAAGTTTACGCGGTGTGGTGGCAATAAAATCTTTTAAGTAGTAGGGTTCAAAGTATGCCACGTCTTCGAACTCATGATTCTGAAACTTGTTCCATGCAAGTGAAACCATGCCTTTGGAAGAAGGAAAAAAAGCATCATTAAATTTTGCATTTTGATTATGGGAAAGAAAAGTCCGGCACTTGGCTGCCCCATCACCAAAAAAGATGATCATCTTTTCAGACAGGATTTCTTTGAACGAATTTTCATCAATAATATCAGCGGAAGTAGCTTTCACAAATTGTATTTGCTCATCGAAAAGAGCAGTGTACACTTCCATTCGCCGTGCATCAATCATTGGGCAAAGAAGCGCACCGGCAGCTATTTCATTCGGGTGTTCACCTGCATAATGATTCGCCATTGAAAGCAGGGAATTTACTGCTATCAGTGGTATGCCAAGTGCATAACAATAGCCTTTGGCAGTTGACACTCCAATGCGCAGTCCTGTGTAACTTCCGGGTCCCATACTTACGCATATTGCATCCAGATCCTTTAAGTCAATATCGGATTCGTTAAGCGCATCCTGAACAAGTGATGTTATCAATGACGAATGAGAGTTTGCAATTTGAGTTTCCTTCATGGAAATAATGTTTCCATCCTTTGCAATAGCAACAGAACAGATAGCCATGGCTGTTTCGAGATGGAGAATGTGAGGCATGATTGAATCAGAAGTCAAAAGTCATTTGTCAAAAGTCATTTGTCATTTGACCATTGACCATTGACTATTGACTATTTTTAATCAGTATTAAAAAGTTCTTTCTTGTCAACCTTTTTAACCTTGCTGCTATCACGGAGAAGCTTTGAAATTGCTTTATAGGGATAAACGACGACCTCCTGTTTTTCACTAACACCCTCAAGAATCTGAATGTAGGTGTTGTCTTGAATTCCTGTTTTTACTTTCTGTTTTTTCACTTTTCCATCTACATAAAGGAAAACATATTCCTGTGCGGCGCCTTGCGTATCTTTAAGATCTTTATTGGAAACGAATTCTTCATTATCACCCTGATTATTTCCTTCGGTTTCTTTCTTCTTGGAAGTTTTCGTTTTGTCTTTTCCTGCCGTTGTATCTTCTCTTGTAGTGACTGCCTGAATTGGCACTGCAAGCACATTGACAACAGTCTTTGTTTGTATGTCAACAGTAGCCGACATGCCCGGACGGAATGGCGAAGCGCTGGTATCAGTCTTTGAAAGCAGGTCAGTATAGGATTCGCGAAGGATGCGGATCTTCACATCAAAATTGGTGACCTGATCAATCGAAGTAGAGGCAGTGGCAGAGGTAACATTGTTTGCTGAGTTTGAAATTTCAGTTACTATACCCTTGAATTTCCTGTTCAGATAAGCATCAACTTCAATGCTTGCAGTGTCGCCGATCTTCACCCTCACAATATCATTTTCGTTCACACTCACGTTCACTTCCATTTCCTTCAGGTCGGCGATGCGCATCATTTCAGTACCACTAAATTGTGAAGTACCAACAACCCTTTCGCCTTTTTCCACATTCAAAACAGATATTGTTCCGCTAACGGGGGCATAAACCGATGTCTTGGTAACTTCGTTTTTTGATTCGGTTAATGAAGCCTGGCTACTGATCACTGTGTATTCAGAAGCTTTAACATTTTCCTTGGCGCCTTCAACTGCAGCGAGAGCAACCTCATAAGCAGATTTAGCTGCATCCCATTCAGAAGCTGAGATCACACCTGAATCAAACAAAGTTTTATTCCTGTCGTAAGTGGCTTTTGCAGCAACATACTGCGATTCCACAGTGGTCAGAGAAGACTTGGTTGTTGCAAGATTTGCTTTTGCAGCATTGACAGCAGCAGCTGATTTATCAAAACCAGACAGATAGAAATCAGGATTTATTTTAGCGAGAAGATCACCTTTCTTCACGTGCTCGCCTTCTTTTACATCCAATTCCATTATTTCTCCGGAGACATCAGGGCTGATTTTCACTTCCACCTCAGGTTGAATTTTGCCGTTGGCTGACACTGTTTCGGTGATGGTTTTCTTTGTGACAAAATCAGTGCTCACTTTGATTTCCGTGCTTTTCCCGAACCAGCCTGCTTTTTTACCAACGATCACAAGGACGAGCAAAACTCCCAATGCTATCAATAAGTATCTGATTCGTTTTTTCTTTTTATTCATATTCTATGTTTTGAGTTTCAAGTTTCGGGTTTCGTGTAATGAGAATTTTTTCTGTTGTTTTCAGGTTTTTTTAATATGCGATCACTTCAACTCGATGGGTTTTCCCATATAAAAGTCAATCACCTTCAGCCTGAAAACATATTCATATTTTGCCTGAAGGAGGTTTGATTCGGCTTCTTCAAGACTATTCTTCGATGCATCGTAATCAGTAGTTGTGACCATGCCCACATCAAATTTTTGTTCAGTGTACTTGAATGATTCTTTCAATGCCTCGACTGACTTCAGTGAAGAGTTGTACTTATTCAGAGCTGCTGTTGCGTCTTCATAAGCTTGTTCTATGCTTTTGTACAAGGTGTTTTTTGCAGTTTGTAAGGTGTACTCGGCACTTGTGATACCTATTTTCGCTTTGCTTATTGTAGCCATCGTTTTGAGGTTATCGAAAATGGGAATCGTCAGTGTAAGACTGATGGATTTATTCATGTTGTCATTGAACTGATTTTTGAAAGGTATAGTTTCATACTGATAGTCAAACCCGGGAACAACAACGGGAATAGGGTTTGACTGAAATGTATATCCAACCGTATCGAGACCACTGTACTGATAACTTTTCAATCTCTTGCTTGCACCAGAATAGCCTGTTCCGTATGATGCTCTTAAAGAAAGTATCGGGCTGCGCAAACCATGAGCAATTGAAAGTCCCAATTGCGAACTTTGAAGCTGCAGTTCGGCGCTTTTAATTTCAGGCCTTGTTGTAAGTGCAAGCGCATATATTGCATCAGGCTTTGTCAGCAAAGTAGCTTCTGTTGGCACTGCCAGAACGGGTATATCAATATCAAAAGTATCGGTAGCACCCAGGTCCAGCATTTGTTTGAGCGTAAGATATGAAAGGTCGAGGTTGTTTTTTGCGGTAACCACTGTCACATCCTCTGTAGCGGCCTGAGCCTGCAGGTTTAGCAAAGGACCTTTTGCCGAAGTTCCTGCATCAACAAGTTTTTGGGTACGGGCAACCTGTAGTTTTGTTACTTTCACCTGGCTTTCGGCGTTATTCAATAACTCAATATTATAAAGAATCTGGAGGTAGGCTGTGGCCAGATTAAGAGAGATATCATTCATCATTTTGTCGAGGTCGTATTTGTTGCTTTGAAGGTTGATCCTGCTTTGTTTTACTGAATTTAAAAGCTGAAACCCACTGAAAAGAGTGACACTTGTTGAAAGATAGAAATTGTCGGACTGAACTGTGCTCGTGGCAAACTGATTTGTGAACATGTCAATCGTTTTGCCGTTATTGTATGCCTGAGATGCGTAGGCTCCCAGGTTAGGAAACAAGGCAGCCTTGCTTTCCCAAAGATTAACAGCAGCAAGATTTTCGGAAAGTTTCTGTTGTTTTATCTGTATATTATTTGCTAGAGCATAATCAATGCAGTTCTGAAGAGTCCACAATTTCTGTGCTCTGAGCATTGAAACGGAAGATAGAGTTATCAAAAGAAATATCAGCCACCTTTTCATTGTAAATGTGTTTAGTCGTCAGGTGTCAGGTGCCAGGCAACAGGAAAGCTTGAACTTTGAATGTAACAACTGACTACTAACAGCTAACTTTTAATGTCTGCAAATATACTTGTTCTAAACAGATTTGCAATGGTAATTTTTCAGGATTTTTCAGTTCGTGCAATAGGTTGTTCAGTTTAGTCAAATGTATATTACCCTGACACCCTCAGGGCAAACGCATCTAATTTTTTAGGATTTTCAGGAGATAGTTATTGTCCCATCCGGCATCCAGACGTTTTCCTTTAACACTACGTTTTTTTGTTTTCTCATGTGCAACTAAGCTT
>CAISZK010000464.1 GCA_903889915.1 uncultured Bacteroidota bacterium | reverse complement strand
TAGCACAACTCAATGCTACTGCCTTTATTACTCCTGTCAATCGTAGGCAATAAAAAAATCTCAGACCGACACAAGGAGGGCTGAGATTTTTTTATAGGAGAATAAGAAATTAGATTATTGCTTGCTTGCTTGCTTGCTTGCTTGCTTGCTTGCTTGCGCTGCGCAAGCAATGAAATTAACTGTTGAGGAAATGTAATTCATAAAAATCGTTAAAAATCTCAATGAAAATCGGGGCTAAATTAATAAAAAAATTTATACTAATGCATATTTTTCAAAAAAATTCATCAACAAGAATTAAAAATTTACAAATTCCATTATTCATTAATGGTAGCGTTTAAAATTTTGTTTCCTGAATGTATTGCATTAAAATTTTTAAATCCTTTCTAAAGCTTGATAATTTTAAATACATTTTTTTATTTTCCTATTTCTTCATTATTCCTACAGCATTCATCATTGCCTTCATGCCCATCTTAATTAAAAAAAATGGTGCTTAAGCAAACAATAATTTGGATTTGGTTTTATCCAATATTTGCCGGTTACAATTGGCGCCTTGTATTTAATTTGAGAAAATTATTTTGAATGTTTAGCTAATTGAAAAAATCAACTCTTTAAACTGCTCCGAAAAGAGAAAAAAGAAAAAATTCTACTAAAACACCAATACACTTCACCCCGTGGGATAACTCTGTTTTTAAAGATATTCATTAAATCTGAAAAATATCCAACGGGGGAAACCACACAAAATAATAAAACCAGAAAAATGAGTAACATTGCTCATTAAATCTTTGTAAATTTGCTTTCATTGAAATCTGTCAAACACCAGCAATGAAAGCGTTATTGATAATAGACATGCAGAAAGTGTCCTTCACTCCACAGACACCAAGATATGATGCGGAAGGAGTTATTGAAAGAATTAATTTGCTCGCTGCCAAATTCAGGGTTCACGGCGATGCTGTTATTTATATCCAACATGATGGCTCAGCAGAAAATTATTGTATCCCCGGCGCTGATGAATGGAAGATCCTGCCTTCACTCATTATTGAACCAAACGACTTCATCATTCCAAAAACCGCCAATGATTCTTTTTATCGCACATCTCTCCATGAAGAATTAAATAAAATGTCAATAAAAGAAGTTGTGATCACAGGATGTGCAACGGATTTTTGTGTGGATGCCACTGTGAAGTCCGCATTGACTCATGATCTGAATATCACCGTTATTTCAGACGGACACACCACTGCCGACAGAAAAAATCTGACCGCCAGACAAGTCATTGATCATTACAACTGGATATGGCAGGAGATGACGCCAACAAAAGGTAAAGTTGAAGTTATTTCTTTTGAACAGTATTTGAAAAAACTTTAGATCAATTCCCCTTCGACGTCAGGAATGCTTTTATCTTGTTCAGCTCCTTTTCAGGGATCTTCGCCCTTACCTGCATGTGGGCACAAATGATATCCCAATTTTTATTGTTGAATTCTTCAGGACTTGGCGCCGTATGACAACGGTTGCAGATTTCGCCCCACAACTGTGCTCCTGATTTATCCGAGATCTTTTCAGGAACTTTGCAACTATTGATAAAAACAATTATAGTCAGCAGTATTAATGCAACCAATAAAACGATCATTTTTTTCATAATTTCTTTTTTTAAAATTGATTTTCTTTTAGAATCCAAATACCACTTGTGCTATAAATGCATTGGGAGTCGCTGTCTGTACCTGGTATGTCAGCTTAACAAGACAGTTCCATTCAAGCCAATAATTCAATGAAAATGCTGTCTGTTCAATGTTGCTTCCTCCCCAGGGTGCATCCTTTGGCCTGTTGAACATTGAATAACGACAGGCCACTTCAAAGCTGCGAAGAATCCTGTTTTTCAATAGTGCCGGGCGGAATGACAAGGCTGCATAATAAGCGGAAGGTGCATCATTAAAAGTATAGGTTGTTGAATCCGGCCTGTAATAAATGGCATGATCAACCTTTTGATATTTGTATTCCCCGGTCAGTCTGATGATGCTTTTTATTCCTGAAAAATGATGGAAGTAATTAAAGTCTATCGCATGCATTTGCAACTGTGCATTGGTGTTGATTGATCCCAGGTCGCCTGTGTTTTTTTTATACTGGAACGAATATCCAACTTCCAGACTTGAATTTGAAAAAGGTAAAAAGCCTATCCTTCCACCTTCTGCGAATTGCTTGTTATTGCTGGTGTAGGCTTCATATTCAAACTGACCCGCGTTTGCTGAATCAGTGAGTAGTTGTGGCCCGTTTGATAAATACACATCATAATTCAATTGAGAGCAGCCCAATTGAAACTCGCCCTGTGCACCTATTCCTTCTTCGTTCATGGCGCCGATTCCGCCATCACCAAAACCTGTTGGGTCAGTTGAGAAATGATTCAGGAAGCCTTCAGCATAGCATCCCCTGTAGGCGCCAAAACGTGGAAGAAATCTTCCTGCACGCAACTTCAGAAAATTATTCACACGGTAAACCATGTTGGCATATTCCAAACCAACTTCAACATCGCCGGCACCGGTTTCAATTTCAATTTCTGACTCAACAAAAATATTTTTCCCAATACTCCACAGGAAAATCGGCTTGAAATCAATATCGCCATATTGATTCGAATTTACATCGCGGAAGTACTTCATTTCTGCATTGCCTATAACAACAAAATTATTTCTCCCTTCCTTTGGAGCAATAACTGTTTTTGTTGAATCCTGTGAATAGGATAAAGCTGAAAAAATAAGTATCACAATAATGAGTAAGGTTTTTTTCATCTGTTTTCTTTTTAAATAAACGCTAAGCATACCGTTTGCTTTTCACTTTTCTTTCACCTGATCTCAAAGCATAAGCTGAATGCTGTTGGCATTTATTGATTTAAAATTTATGATCTGTTACTGAATGAACGATGGTTATTTTTTTGCTGCAAGCGTACGAATGTAGTTAACCAGCTCCCAGATCTGGGTTGGCAGATACGTTGCTTTGTATGATGGCATAGGAGGATTGCCATTTTCAATTTTCCAGTATAAAGCGCCGTCAGTTTGGCCCTGTACTGTTGCCGAGCTATGATCCGCCGGTACTTTGGTTAAACCCGGAACAGCCACACCATCGCCTTTGCCTTTTACACCATGGCATACAACGCAGGTCTGGTCATACAATTTTTTACCTTCCTTGGTTGCGACTGCATTATCCTTTAAAGGGTTTAACTTACTGTCAGCGGAAGCAGGCGCTTTCCAACTCTGCGGCGGCCATGCGGCCATAATAAAGCTGATTCCAACAATTGCAATGATGATCACTGAGATCTTTGTTTTCATAATTTTTGTTTTTAGTTACCAATTTGATCCAATCCGAAAAATGCAGACCACTCCATTCAAAAGAAAATCCCTTTGTCATTAACGGGAAAATGATGAATAATCCGGGTTTTTAAGACGCAACAAAATTAGATGCACAATTCCCGCCAGTCATTAATTGCGGATTAATCTGAGGTTAAAATTCAGTTAACTTCAGGCTTTGAAATTGATTTTTATTGCACAAAGATTTGTCTGTCCTTAAGAAGCAACAAATAAAATAAAGTCATGGCGTGACGGCATTTTGGCAGAAACAAAATATTTTCCGATCAGCCCCTGCCCTTTCAAATATTTCAAAAAAAAACTTTTCCAAAGCGAAAGAAGCTTTGGAAAAGTTTTCCATTTCTAAAACTGATCTGCTATCCCTAATCTTTCACAAACCTTTTCACTTCGGTATTGCCGGCATTACCCACTTTAATAACATAGATCCCGTTATTGAGTCCGTTCACGTCCACCGTGTTTTTTCCCTGTCGCATGATACGCTGCATTACCAATTGCCCTTCGGAATTAAATATTGAGATCAAATTATCATTCCCCGGCATTGACGATTCTACTGTTATCATATTATCCGACGGGTTCGGAAAAACTGCCAGATCTGAATTTCCTGCATCATACAAAGCAAGGCCGGAAGAACCGCCCACAAGAAATTTCGATGCCCCGCTTAACCTTGTTCCTACCCACAAATTGTTGCGTGCATCAAGCGCCAGCGACGAAACTGAATTATCTGCAAGTCCGTTGTCAGTGGTGTAGGACTTCCAGATCACATTGTCAAACTTTGTCAAACCGCTGTCTGTACCAAAACATTTTATTCCTGCGCTGTCAATTAAAATTGCATAAACAGAATTGTTGATAAGCCCGTCTGTTTTCGTATAATTCGTCCATGTTGTTCCGTTGAATTTCGAAACGCCTCCGTCGGTGCCAAACCAAATATTTCCCAGGTCATCCGGGCAAATGGAATACACAAGATTGTTGGCCAAACCATCCGCGGTTGTATAAGTGTTCCAGGTTGTGCCATTGTATTTAGAAACTCCTCCATTGGTGCCAAACCATATATTCCCTGAATGATCAACAGCCACTGCATGAACAATATTATTCACAAGCCCGTTGCCCGTTGTATAATTCACGAAAGTTGAGTTATCATATTTCGACACTCCTTTCTGTGTCCCTATCCATTTATTGTTCTGCGCATCGGTGGCTACAGCATTCACTATACTGTCAGCAAGGCCATCAGCTTTTGTATAAACTGTCCAATTGATACCGTCAAATTTCAAAAGACCTTTTCCGCCAGTGCCAAACCATTTATTGTTCAGCAGGTCCACATCGCATGCAAAAACCCTGTCTTCCGGTGGGTCCTGCCCTGTTGTGTAGGTCAGCCAGTTTGTGCCGTCAAACTCCGACACGCCGCGGAATCCGCCTTCGCCGGATGTCCCTACCCAAACCACATTTTGATGATCAACAGCAATCGAAGTAACTTCATTGCCCAATATACAATTCGTCGGAAAATGCGATGCCCAGCTTGCCCCGTTAAATTCCGAGATGCCGCCATCGCAGGCAAACCACAACTGTCCTGTGGAATCTTTTGCTATTGACCATGTGCGGTCGGCAACCAATCCACTTGCTGTGTTGTAGTAAGTATATCCGCTGCCGCTGAATTTGGTCACTCCCGTATCGGTACCTGCCCACAGATTCCCGCTGTTATCTTTTTGTAAAGCATACACCAGATCCGATCCCAGTCCATCGGCTGTGGTATATGTTGTCCATGTGGTTCCGTTAAATTTCGAAAGCCCGTAGCCCCATGTTCCAAACCATTTGATGTTTTGATCATCTATGTACACGGTATAAACATTGCTGCTTGCCAGACCATCAAACACCGTAAAGTTGGTCCACGTTGTTCCGTTGAATTCCGAAACACCGTTCCATGTTGCAAACCATATATTCCCTGCGTGATCTTTTGCAATTCCGTAAACTGTATTATTGGCCAAACCGTTCACAGTGGTATAGGTTGTCCATGTGGTTCCGTTGAATTTAGACACACCGTGATCCGTCCCAAACCAAGTGTTTCCAAGCGTGTCCGAAAAACTACACCACACAACATTGCTTGCAAGTCCGTCCGTCATCCTGTAGGTTTTCCAGTGCGAACCGTTGAATCTCGAAACGCCGTCCATCGTGGTGAACCACACATTTCCTGCCTTGTCTGCCGAAACATAGTTCACGTTGTCATTGCACAGACTGTCTGCAGTGGTCAGTGTTGTCCAGGTTGTGTTATCAAATTTTACAACGCCGCCGTAGGTCGCAAACCATTTGTTGTTGTGATTGTCCACGGCAACACCAAAAGCTGTGCTCGTGTTGGAGTAATTAATAAAATGCTGTCCTTTTGAAGCGAAAACCGCTGTGATCGCTATAAGTGTAATGATTAATTTTTTCATAATAATTTCCCTTTCCATTAATTGTTATTAAACTTTTGCCGGCATTGCAAAGCTGTAAAGATTAAAACGGCTGACAATACCAACAATTTTAAATTGCAAACTTGATAGATCTCCATTCATCAAAGTGGAAAACACTACTGAGCCATGAGCGAACCCTTCTACCTTCTAACATCTAACTTCTTTCTTCTCCCTACAATCCATCCCGATCAAATTTTTAAATACACTGAGAAGCACATCTGTCAATTCTCAAAACCGAGACGCACATTATATAATGACTGTTGCTTAAGAGCTCAAAGATATTAAGAATTTTAACATTAGAATTGATAATTAAAAACTAAAGAATCAAGTAGCGTCATAGGCCATTCTGATAGTTTTCTAAGATCGTCTTTGGATAAAAATCCTGCTTCAATGGTGCCTGAACTTTCAACTGTAAACCTTAAATCTTTATATCATTAAATTTTAAAACAGCTGCAAAAATATAGTACAATCATAGAGCAGAAATTAATACGGAATTAAGATGGAATTAAGAAGTTGTGAATTTGACCGATTTGCATGCGTTTCCAAATAGCGTGGCATCATTGCTTCTTCACAAAATAAACTAATAAAGTTAAGTCTCAGCAAGGAATATTTTTCTTTTTTGCGGGATTGCAAATCCCTTTATTAAAACGTGAAGGATTGCAAATCCTTAACGGCGGATTGGCTTGCGTTTCCAAAACGTGTGACATCATTTCTTTTTCCCTCAATAAACTAATAAAGTTAAGTCTCCGCAAGGAATACTTTTCTTTTTTGCGGGATTGCAAATCCCTTTATTATAACGTGAAGGATTGCAAATTTCGAATGGTCAAAATGTTGCAATGATTACATTATCAATAAAATTGAGATAGTGCAAATTGTTCATCATTTTTGCTAATTTTACTATTTGGCAGGTATTTTCAAGTATTTTTGGATGCTCTTCTGGTTTTAAAAAGCATAATGAGATAAAAGTTATCAACAACACTGAGACAAGATTTGTAAAAAATGTGATATTGTTTTTTCAAAACACCTTTATTTACAAGCATTTTAAAATGTCGATCTTCAGAATTACTTCACTATTAACAGGTTTATTAACATTGCCTGCTTAATTGTTAATAAATTCAGGGGTTTAAGACATATACTTAGGTGTAATTTTGCATCATCTTTTTTGGAAATAACTGTGCAAATTTTAAAAAACGATAATATTAGTGCAAAGCAATTACTTCAATTCATACCTGAAGAATTATTAGCTGATCTTGCACAAGAAACCCACGTTGACTACCAGGTAAAAAAGACCTTTGGGAAAAACTTTTTTTATTTATTGTTATATGGCTTGCTTGAAACCACCCGGATAAGTCAACGCAGTTTGGAAGATGTTTTTAAATCCAGTAAATTTAAGTTCTTATTCAATTTAACAGATCAGAAGAATTTCAAACATAATACCATTTCAACCCGGCTTGCCAATATCAATTATGTGTACTTTGAAAAAATCTATCAATACACCTATGAGCTATTTTCAAACGAGTTCAGTGCGCAGGATGCAGCAAAATATAAAATAACCCGGGTTGATTCAACCATGGTTTGCGAAACTGCTAATAAATTAGCCGAAGGTATGACCGTTGGGAAAAAGAAAAATGGCAAGAAACAAATAAAATACACCATTAGTTTAACAGACATGTTTCCCAGCAGCGTAGAGGTGTTTTCGAAACAATCCGAACTCAGCGAAGACTTGACCATACCTAAAGTGGTTCTGAAAAATATTGACAAGAAAAAGAACAATATTTTTACCTGGGATAGGGGAGTAATAAAACGTAAAAACCTTTCCGATATCGCCAGCGAAGGCTTTATATTTGTAACCAGAATAAATACAAATTCAAAGACCAAAATACTGTGTGAAAATAAAATTCCTGAAAATCCTAAGCACAGAAATCTTACCATATTTAATGATCAGTATGTTTATCTTTATGGAGATAATAAAATAGTTGAAACAGAATTTCGGTTGATTAAAACAGTTAACGAAGAGAATGAATCCCTTTGGTTTCTGGCTAATAATAAGATTGAACTGTCGGCTAAAGAAATTCTTGATGTTTATAAAAGAAGATGGGATATTGAGGTGTTCAACAGATTCATCAAGCAGGAACTAAATTTTAGTCATTTTCTTTCGACCAATATCAATGGCATAAAAGTAGTGCTCTACATGACTTTAATACTATCTATGCTCATCTTAGTTTACAAGAAAATTAATAACTTGGGATATAAGACCGCTAAAAGAAGATTTTATTATGAGATTGACGAATTAATAATGAGTAT
>CAISZK010000463.1 GCA_903889915.1 uncultured Bacteroidota bacterium | reverse complement strand
AAGATGAAATTACATTCAACTCCTCTGGAGTTGTAACGCTATGGTTGGCATTATTTACTATAAACATGTAACGCCTTCAGCGTTATTAGTCATTAGTCATCGGTCAACAGTCAATGGATAGCGGAACATTGAACATTGAACGTTAAACACTGAACTGTTTCAAAAAATGTAAAATGTAAAATGAGAAATAATAAATGTAAAAGTCCGGCGAAATCAAAAATCTTAAATCAAAAATCTCAAATCCTAACACCCTTAACCTTCACCGAAAAATATTTCTCCGGCTTTTGATTGGGCTTCTTCATGCTGGTTTTAAAAACTTCGTTGGTATAAAAAGCGCAGAGGGTGTTCGAAACATGATACACATTATTTCTTTTGTCAGCAGGGCAGCCATCCATAATGCCGGCAAGCACGTTCCACCGCACAGTTTCGGTGCCAATCCCGTAGTCGTGCCAAACGATCACCGAGTGTTCATCCTTCAATAGTTTAAAAGCATTTTCAGTGTCCGACCTGATGCTTTCCGAATGATGATCGCCATCAATAAAAACAAGGTCGAATTTCTTGTGAAGCTGTGTGAAATTGTAGGTCAGAGAGTTTGCCTGCAGGTGGTCCACGTTGGGAATATCTTTCGAAAAAAAGCGGTGCATGTGAATATACTCCTTATCCAATCCCATTTTCTCCATCACATCATCAGGCAGATTCATGGTTGTGCAGCGCTCTGCAAAAGGCGCAACCACAGCCACACTTTCGCCTCGCCATGTGCCGATCTCAAAATAATCTTTACAATTCATTTTTTTCGCCAGCCCTTTCAGCAGCGCAAGGTCGGTGGGAAGCGAGCCGCCATCAAGGAAACTGTAAGGTTCAACAGTGTCGTCAAAGCCGGGGAAAATATCAAGAATATCCACTGTTGGCAGTCCATCGGGGAGGTTGTAAGTTGAAGCCACATATTTTTTCTTCACATTTTCGTCATCCAAAACCGCGTTCAGCAGGTAAGGATTGGCGATGATCAGCCCAAGAGCTTTCAATGTTTTTTGCAATTTATTCATGGCGTTTTTTTGTCTTTCCTGAAAAATAAAATGAATTCCCTGTAATAAGAGTTCACATCCTTCCACACCGGGAACATGTCGGCAATACTGCATTTGGCTCTTTTTGCAAACATAGTGGCGAGGATGATGGTGGTCACGGTGTACGAAAGTGAAGCGGTGATGCCGGCGCCGATAATTCCGAAGTGAGGGATCAGCAGCAACCCGCAGCCAACAGTAACCGCAAGCCCTGCCACCATGGCGATGGCGTTGAGATGATATTTTCCCGTACCCGAAAAATAATGTCCCGTCATGGCTGCAATATTATAAATAAGAATGCCGGGGGCAAGCGACCACATCACCTGGTTTATTTTTCCGAATTCGTGTCCGAAAATAAACGAATAAAAGCCCGAAGGCAGCAGCACCAGCGGGATCAAAATGACGAATGCGAGGAACAGTCCTATTTTTGTCAGGTTGATGGTGAGCTTTTGCGAATAAGCGTCATCCTCCGAATTCACAATGCGCGAATACTGCACCAGCGTGATGCTCGAACTGATCAGCCAAACTGACTCGATGAGAGAAACGCCCATTGAATAAACACCCACATCGCTGCGCCCACTGATATGGTCAATGAAATAATAGCTGAGGCGCAGGCTCAAAACCTGTGCGATAGTGCCAATCTGGTTATAGATTCCGAAGCGTGTAAGTCCTTTGATGGCATCAAGCATCCTGCCGCTTTGATTGACGCTGTTTTTGTTTTTAAGGTAAGGGATGATAAAATAAAAACTCAGAATAAAAGTCATGCCATAGCTTATGTACAGCGCTTTTATGTACGACATGATTTCAAGTTTTCCGCAGAAATAAAAATAAAAAATGAGCGTGCCGATGACCAAAACAACCTGGAGCAGGCTGATATAATTGTTGGTTTTGATACGCTCTTTGCCCAGTAGTATTGACTGGTTGATTGCCCCGAATGAATTGATGGTTGTCAGCAAAGCCACATGCAGAATATATTCAGGACTGACGATGTCCACGCTTTGCATCAACACCAAAAATATTGCGCTCACCATCACTGACCACAAATAGGAGGGGATGATCAGGTGCGACAGGGGATGCCGCGGCACAAGGTAAACGATGGTTGGTCCGCCAACAAGGTTGATGAAAATAAGAATAAGGACAATGGTGGTGATGATAATACCCTGCTCTCCTTTGCCCGCCGCCCCGAGGTACTGCGAGATGGTTATTGCGATCAGAAGGTTGATAATGGCCGAAATTAGCTTCGTGCCAAATGTATTTGTGATTTTTTTTATCAAATTCTTATCGCTTTAGTATCTCTGAATAAATATCCGTGTACTTTTTGCCAACGCTTTCATAACTAAAATTGCTTACGGCATAATCATGCAGAAACGTCTTGTCGTAAGTGTCAGTCGTGTCAAGCATGGTGTTGAGTGCATGCAAAAGGGCTTCTTCATCTTTTTGTTTTATCAATAAACCATGCCTGGCAGTAAGATGTTCGCTGATGCCGCCAACATCAGTTGATACCACAGGAAGCCCGCATGAATACGCTTCAACGATCACACAGGGAAGATTCTCATAGTTGCTGAACAATAGCAGGAAGTCCGATTGCTGCATCATTTCCACAACTTCTTTGGTTGTTTTTGCGCCGTGAAAAAAAACAAATTTATTCAGCAGACCCAGCTCTTTTGCTATATCCATCAATGGTTCCTGGTTGCCATCACTTATAATTTGAAATGCGAAATCCTGCCTTTTTTCTGATAGTTTTTTCATCACTCTTAAAATGCCGGAAACGTTTTTCTGAGCATCATCTAACGAAGAAATGTGCAGAATATTTTTTACGGAACTATCTTTTTTTGCACTTACAGAAAACAAAGTAGTGTCAGCAACATTGGGAACAACCCTGTAATTTCCTTTGAGTCCAAGCGCCATCATTGCATTTTTCAGGTTTTCCGAAACCGGCATCATCATAGATGCTTTCTTTACTATTTTCTTTAAAAGATATTTCTGAAAAGTTCCAATTTTAACAGGGTTGCCGGGCAGATAACCTGTCCAGTGTTCAGTGATGACATAAGGAAACTTTGCGAAAATATTTGAAAAACAAAACAACAAACCAACGGGGAATATCACATTTGCATGAATGATGTCGGGCTTGCCGTTTGGGCCAATAAGCAGTTTCATGCCCCAACGATAGGCATTTAAATACCTGCAAAAACGAAACAGTAGATTGCTGTTTTTTTTGCAATAAATGATGATCGTTTTTACATTGTTTATTTCAGTTGAAATTATTTCGTAGGTTTTATCCACCAGATTTTCATCAAAACAAACATGCAAAACGCTGACATCGGCATAGAGCGAAACAGCCTCTGCATGCTTCTGAACAAAATTTCCAAGCGTAGGTTTAACCCTGTTGGGATACCAACTGGAAATGAAAAGTACCTTATATTTTTTGCTTTGTTCCAACAATTGATTTGAATAAAACTTCACAAATTTAGTTTTATTTAATAAAGTATTGTTTGATTTGATGAATTTTTCTAAATTTGCAGACGGAAAAAATGGTGGATGTAGCTCAGCTGGTTAGAGCATCAGATTGTGGTTCTGAGGGTCGTGGGTTCGAACCCCATCTTCCACCCGACAACTCCCAAATGCGTGTCAGAGCGTGTTTGGGAGTTTTATTTTTACAAAACTGCTTATCTCCTTTAATTAAGTTTGTTTTTTATTATAAGCATTTTTGAAATTCTGCATTCCATAATTTCGGAAGGATATTCAGTTATATCCTGCAACGTAGTTGCAAAATCTTTGTAATAAAAGGTTGCAGGAGGAAGTAAAAACAGCGTAGCTGTGACATCTTTCAAATTT
>CAISZK010000462.1 GCA_903889915.1 uncultured Bacteroidota bacterium | reverse complement strand
GCAAATGGCTGCCTGAAACAAGGATTGAATTTTTAAATTATGGCGAATCGCCAATTGAACTTCGCTGCAGTGTGAAACCCAGGGATACAGTGTTTGGGAAAACTTTTATTCTTAAACCTCATGTAAAACAAACCATCATCTTGGCCATCTCATATAGAAGGTCTTGCTGCGGTTGCTTCTTTTTTTGTCCCATAGTAGGGCAAAGTTACAACTTTCAAAGTCTCATAGCACCTTAAAAAAAGAATTAGCCCCATTTGCCGGGTTTTAGATTCATCATTAAATATTTTTATGGTTACTTATTTTATTGTTAACTCTCGTCCTTGTAATAAATTTTGTAATATTTTCTTCCATCCTTCTCCACGCCTTGTTCAATCAATTCGCGGTCGCCGTGAATATAGATGTCGAAATTATTATCCAATTTTAAAACGCTTTTAAAAACCCTTGCTTGCTTTTTCACTGCTTGCGTTGAAATATCAAAGTTTTCAGTTAATTCAATTTCGTTATCATCACGATAAATTTTATCAAATTTTCTGAATGATTTAATTATTTCAGGGTCTTGGAATACTTCCTTTTCAAATTCTTTCTTATCAAAACTTTCATGTGTCTTGAAATAATCAACAGAACGGTTTAATAAATTAATTTGGTCGGCTTTGCTTACTTCAAAATCTTCTGAAAATTGTTTTGTAACAAAATCTTTTGTGATAGATAAAAAATCTTTTGTAAAATGATAATCATCTGAGGCTGGTTTGATATTTAAAAAATCATTTTTCCAATATTGAGTGTCATTCGATTTATTAGAATCAATTATGCATACCTTGTATCCTTTGTCTTTTTCTAAGTTAAATATTAAACACCCTTTATCAAGCTTATTAATATTAATACCACTTTCATGCTTTATTTTAAAGTTATTTCGTATAGAATCAAATTTCAAAAAAACATCTTTATTTTCTGATTTGAAAAAACCAATGGCATCAGCAGAGACACCATCAAATAAGCAGTTCGTAAAATAACAAACACAAAGTTCCCCTCCACTAATTTTAGGGTGAGTGGAATTTTCATACAAATGTTTTGAAATATCAATTGATGATTGATAAAGAGTTATTGGAGAAGCGAACAACCTTTTAACAAAAACATAAATTGCATTTAAATCAAGTTCTGAAGGATGAAAAAAATTATATACTTCATTATTATTAAATGGAGATAGGAAATATTTTAATAAATAACTTCTCGTTTCATCATCTTCAAAAGAAATATCCTTGCTCGATATTTTTAATCCTTCATCTCTAAGCTTGTTACCAACTTGATGGATGAAGATGCCGTCAAATTGAATTTGTGTAAAGTCTATCATTCTATAATATTAAATTGTTTCAATTTTTCGAGTTTCAATTTTTCCACCTCTTTTGAAAGTTCCTTTTTTAAATTTTCAATGTTATCAAGTGATTTAACTTGATATGTTAGAAACAAAAAAGGTTCTGATTTAAAGATACCTTCATAACCTAATTTATTTTTCAAAGCGTTTGAAAAATTATATGTTACCTTATAAAGCCCATTTTTAATGTTTATAAAATCAAATTTATATACTATTGCAATTTCTTCTAAAAAGATTGATTCTTTTGCATTTTGTTGGCTTAATTCTTGTAATGTTGTTAGCCCTCTGCCTTCAAACCGAATTATCAAATCTTTGTCAACTTTATCCTTATACATCTCAGGTATTTCAACATTTTCATCAAATTTGAATTTTATTGATTGTATGTCTGCTTCTTTGAAAATGATAGAATTTGAGACATTACTAAATGATAATAGGAAATTTACCCTTTCGAGATTTGAATTGAAGTTACTAAACATGACTTTAATTTTTTCCTCTTCAATAAAATCTACCCTTAAAAACTCGCTGGACAACTGTTTAACTGCTCTATTAGCTATCAATTTATCTTCGCGTGTGATTGTATTTACAGAAACGATAATCAGCTTATCATTTTCTTTTCTAACTATCACCTCAGATTTTCCCCAATTTGTATTTACAGATAAATTACATGTTGGGTCTTTTACTTCTGTTATTAAACTTAGCTTAAATTCATTTTTATTAGCCGAATCTTGAATAAATCTTATTTTGTCATAGTTGACAATTTTTGTATTTAGTCCGTCGGTTAAATTATCAAGATTTAATTTTACTTGGTTAAAAACAACATCAAGATTTTTGTTTTGCTTTACATTATAAAATTCTTCGTTGCTGTGTATGCTTCTATCCTTAACATTTATATAAGATTTAAAATCTTCCAATTCATTTGGGCTAAATAATAAAGTTGTCATTAAGTTTATCAGCTTTATTTTATCAGCGTTTTTGATGAAAATGCCTTTTTTTGCTAAGAAATATATTAAATCGTTTGCAGTAATAGCCTCAGTTTTAAGAAAAGGCTTTAATAAATCGCCATAAGGTAAAATGTTTATGAACGCCTCATTTAAATGCTTTGATGTAAGGAGAGATGGTTGCTCAGGTTCGTCATATATTTCATTTTTATTTATTGTCACTTGTGTTTTAGGTAATGAATCTAAAGCTTCTATATTTGTTTGTTTGTATCGTAGAATTTTTATTTTTTCATCTAATAGCTCTTCGTTGAAAGACCGAATAACTTCCAAAGCATCATTATAATGTAAAATTTCATCGTAATCTGGAAAATATAAATGATACTCATTGCCAAAACCACTTGTTAGCCGTATGGCAAGCCATATCAACTTTTTTAAACCCTCAGTAGAGAATAAATCGGAGCAAAAGAGAAGAAGGCTAATTTTTGATTTCTCTTCTTTAATAATTGGAAGAATAGAAGAATTGATATACTGAACTGGAAGCTTCAATCCACGTTGGCCAATTTTATTTGGGCTTTGATTAGATTCCGTAATTGGATAAAGAAACCTAACAGCAACGTCTTCACGATAATTTTTTGCAGTCACAATGCTGCTTATTAAAAAATTTGCTTTGTTATTATCAATTAAAAAATAGTTTAAGTCTTCATTCAATAAATTTCGTTTGTAGTTATCTTTAGCATGATGAATAAAATTGCTAGACAATTCGCTAGTTTCGGTAGTAAGCCAAAACAACAGACCAAAATTTTCAGTAGTCTCAAATGTTTTTAAAGGAATTCTGTTTTTTTGTTTGAAATCATTAAAAAGGATTTCTGTGTCGTTAAGATATTTTGCTATTTGTGTTTTTGAGGTATCTGGATATTGGAGGCTATGAAAAGATGAAACCATTATAAAATCACCAGAATTTTCTTTCAATTTACTTTCAAAATCTCCAACGAAATCAATTAAGTGAATATCATTTTCTAAAGTTCGTTCATTAAAAATTTCAATCTTGTAGTTTTCTCCAAATTGGCTCCATCCGATTAGTTCCAATATTTTTTTTGCAATTCTATGACTGAAAGGGATGTTTTGATTTTCAATTGGAGGAGCCAAAGTAACAAAAGGATTTACATCAATCTGATTTTCAATTGCACTTATCCATTCTAATAATGAATAATCAAAATCGCTTCTTTTTATTTCTGCACCTACAATGGAGCTTGTTCCAAAATGTATAGTCAATACTTTTACAATTATCTCTCTGACTTTTGAGGAAATTTTCGTTTTTCCTTTTCTTTCATAATAGGAATCAATTTTTGTAGATGCTTGGTCTATTAAAAATTGAATGTTCAAAGGTTTGAATTCACCTATTTTTACTTTTCCAATATCTTGTCTTTTTAATAGTGTCTTGTCTGTAGAACCTATCAGCAATAACTCAAAGTCTGTTGCATTAGGTGAACTTGTTTCAAGTTCTTCACACCAAGTCTTTGCAGCAGAATATCTAATAACATTCTCTGAAGATTTTACTTGACTTACTTTTAGTTTATCATTTGGATAAGTCCACTTAATGTCAACTTTTTCAGATTCCTCCAACGGTTCTAATGTTACTGATAGCCAATCATTGTCTGTTTCTAAAGCATCTAACACACAGATGATGGTCTGTATAATGTAACCTCTGATTCCTGCATTGCCTCCCATATTATTTGTTTTTATAGTTTCCCTTCAAATGCCTTATCCAATAATGATAGAAAAAGCACTTTCAATTCAACATTAGTTATCAGGATATAATTATGATTTGATGAATGTTATTTTGAATCTCAATAATTATTTTTTGCCTTTCTTTTTCTTATTTAGTTTTCTAAAATGCATCAAACCTATCCCCCATATAATGCTTCAAATTGTATTTCTTTGTAGTATCCAAAGCCCTTTCAAGGCAGATGAATTTTTTGGCTGTGTTCTTTTTAAAATATTCTATGGTTTCGGGTTTTTTTGATTTTGCATCATCATTTGATATGCCGTTAAATATTGATCAGGCTGATGGTTTAATAAAATCTGGTCATCCAGATATTGTCCACGTTCTCTTTTAACAGTGCCGTAATTTATTCCAAGAAAATCAAGAACAATATCAACTTTTTCAGCAACGTCATCATCAATTTCTGAACTTGGGAAAAAAATATGTTCTTTGGAATCGTATTCAAGGAATTTAAAAGGTGAATAACTTTCAGAATCCGGCTTCAGAAACATGTACTCTTCAAAATCAAATCTTGTCCTTGCGATAGGTTCCATAACTCTCTTAACTTCCATATTCACCCTGGGATCAACAGCAAATAAATTATTCCAGTCCCAACCTTGTTTATCCTTTAAATCAGAATCAAAATGATCAATGTTTACTGAAATTTCAGGCTTTTCCATTGTATTTCTTCCTCCTGCAAATGCATTGGCAATTTCTTCAATTTCTTCTCCAGCAATTATTCTTTTTTCAGTATAGGCGCATAAACCATCCTGGCAAAAGAGAAGATTATGAAGCACGTCATGATAATATTTTTTGTCCTTGCTGTATTCAGCAGCCATCTCGCCCTGAGCAAGCCGACGGTGATATTCGGTTGCAATCCGATTATCAACTTTATTAATGCGCCTCATAATTCCACCCGATTTTATTTATGATCATACGGTACTTTTCAACTTTTTCATTGTATTCAGGAGAACCTTCTTTTTGATCTTTCCTTAATTTTTCAATTTGTTTTTTTAGCCTTAGGGCTTTTGTGATAAATTCATTCCTGATATTTTCATTGCCCTCGACATTTGTTCCGAAAGATTTCATTACAATGTCATCCCATCGCAAATATTGAGGCCAGATAAAATAATTATCCACATGCCGTCCTTTATTTGCATCGTAATATTTCTTTTGAGTAACATTACCTTCTTTGTCGAAAGCCAATTCGATAACTTCCCAGGGTTCAAATGAAGAGAGTATAAAAGGCGAATGTGTAGCAAAGAAATACTGTGCAGAAGGGGCAATGCCTGTAAGATAATCAATAAAGGTCCTTTGGATATCGGGATACAAGGATACATCAACTTCATCCATGATCACTATTCCTTTTTCAGGACGATACAAATACAGTGGCAATGATTTGAATATTATACTTTGAATTCCGGAACTTAATGAGGAGTACTCAAAAATTTCCTTAGTCATTTTATTAGCAATAGAAATACTCTTGTTCTTTCTAAGGATTTCGGGGTTTACGCCTTTAGCCACTTCCAAAAAAAACTTGTTGAGCAATTCATCAAAATTTATTCCCAAAGATTCGGTTGGGTGCGGATTTTCTTTATACCAGTTTTCAATACGCACTTTTATTTCTGATTGTTTCTCTGGTTCATTTCTATAATCAAGCAGCAATAATGCCAATTCACTTTCTTCTTCACTCCATTTATCAATCTCTTTCTGCATATCTTGCCAAATACCAATAATGTCAATTTTAGAAAAATCAAAAAACATTTGATCCTTATACGTAACATCAGGAACAACCGGCGCTACTGAAAAATGAAGTTTCCCAGGTGTTCTTTGTCCTAAAAGATCCGGATAATAAAGAAATTTTACCTTATCGTTTATGATTTTTTCCTCAAATAAACGAGTAAAATCATTGATAGCTGAAGTATCATTAGGTTCAATACCGTCATTTTTTAAATCGCCATAACTTCTCATGGAATGTCCATTATTGTAAATAGATTTTGAGTATGAGAAATTATCATGAACGACATTTCCGCGAATATGAGTTTGTAAATCCAATTGCAATTTGAACTCATTTAAAGGCAGATTCGTCAATGATGGTATGCACATATCAAAAATTGCTTTTAGAAGGGTGGTTTTCCCTGTTCCACTTTGTCCTATAAAACATACTTTATCGAGCGGCAATCCTTCCTTATTATGTCCAGCTGGATATGTAAGATCTAATTCGAGGTCTTTGAACTGCCTGTAATTTTTGATCTTTAAATTTGACAATCTCATAATCTTCGTTTTTTAAGTTTATCCCGTTGGATTTTAATTTTTCAAACCCCATGTCAACGGAAATTTTACGGGTGATTTTTTTTCAAAATTAATCATTTTCATCATCATCAAATCCAATTCCCTTTTTTCTTCCTCACAGGCATTATCAAAAGTGTTTTTCTCAGCACCATCAAACACTTTAATCACCGATTGAATAGCGATGTCCTGATATTTTAAATTTTCAAGTTGAAGTTCCATTAAATTTTTTTCGGGATTAAATATTCAATAATATTAGGACTTCAAAATTAAAATAAAAAATCATTAGTCCAGAAAAATTCTTGAATTAATCAGGCATTCAAAATAGATTATTTTTTGCTTATTGAAAAAGATTATCATTTTGCAGAACCCCTCTCATTTCCTTTTTTTGCTTCAAAATTCTCTCATTTCTCCCCTCTCTTCCCTTCTTTCCCCTCATCAAAATGATTAAAAATTGATCCATCAGCCTGATTTTGTATAACCTGCAAGACTAAGTTGATCGGCGACGTGAATAAACTATTTCACTTCGTGAATAAACTATTTCACTTACTGAATAAACTATTTCACTTACTGAATAAACTATTTCACTTCGTGAATAAACTATTTCACTTACTGAATAAACTATTTCACTTCATGAATAAACTATTTCACTTCGTGAATAATCTATTCCACTTCGTGAATAAACTATTTCACTTACTGAATAAACTATTCCACTTCGTGAATAATCTATTCCACATACTGAATAATCTATTTCACTTCGTGAATAAACTATTACACGATGGTGATTGTCTGTTTTGCAACGGCAATTGTCAGAATAAATTTTTATCACTTTTTTACTGTCGGGTTTATTGTAGAATTTGAGTTAATTCAGGTGCTTTAAACATCATCTTCAGTAAAAAAGAAAGGGGTGATCTGAGACCACCCCTTTTCTAATGCTTAACAAATGCATCATGGAACGATTCCCGAATACCAGGGGCACCATTCACCATAAGCTTCATCGGCAAGCATCAAACTCCAGCGGAACCAGACTTCCTTC
This sequence comes from uncultured Bacteroidota bacterium, assembly GCA_903889915.1. Taxonomy (GTDB): domain Bacteria; phylum Bacteroidota; class Bacteroidia; order Bacteroidales; family CG2-30-32-10; genus CAISZK01. The sequence continues at coordinate 37,136 of CAISZK010000462.1, read as the reverse complement.
TTTGATGTCAAACTATCCACCGTTTTAACACCACCTTTGGTTGCCTTCAGGTCGGTAATGGTTTCATGGTTTGGATCGGGACTCATCTGCCACAGCCTTGAACCTTGTCCTTCGCCCCAAACTACAACTGTACCCGGCGTGGTCGTTTGCTTTACACAATTTGGTCTCTTCCCACGGACATTGATGGCCTTGTAGGTATAGCCTGCTGCCAGGCACATACGGATGGCTTCTGTTGGAACAACAGTGTCCATCTTGAGTTGGATCATCATGCCAATGTTGGTAACACCGCGGTAAAGCGCCTTGAGCGACGCTGTCAGGTTTCTTTTGCTGTTGGGCAGCTTTTGCGAACGTGCCAGCAATTTGGCATTTGCATCGGTAATTAAAGCGCCCAGCGCAGTGAGGGAAGTGAACTCGGGTGACCAGGGCAGCGGGAAATCACTTCCGGCTGTGATGTCGGCCTTTTTTGTTATTGCATCCTGGATTTTCTTTTCAGGGGGAAGATGGTTCCAGGTGACGTTGAGCTTTATGTAGTGCTCTGCCACATGATCATTGACCACCGGCTGAGTTACATTGCGTGAAAGCTCAATTGAACCCATTACAAAAATTGTCTGCATAACATAAATTTTTGATTGTTGTCCCCGCCAGTTTTTTTTGTCAGCAGGCACTCATCGCAAGTCGGCAGGGATTACTTTTGGTGGATGCTTTTTGATGCGCAATGACGGTACAAAGGTATATTAAGGATGGGGGGCGAATCAAACACATTTCCGGTAAAAAAAACACTTTTCCGGTGTTTTAGTGATTTTTTTGAAATTTTATTTCAAGAATAAATTCTTTGAGTTTTTTACCTGTCACATCTCTGAACTGTTTTTCCATGTATGATTTGTTGCAATAATTCAGCCTTATCATTATATCCCATTCTTCCATTTCTTCAATGATCAACTGCTGCAACCTTTCAACTTTAATCACAATATAGCTATGAAGAATACTCATGTTCATCTTTTTTTTGTAAAACTTTTCCATACCATCGTATGCCCTCCCGGTTTTCTCAAGCACCAGTTGTTGGATGTTTTTTATTTCCTCTTTTGGTGTGAGCTTAAGAACATCGCGGTTTTCAACACTTTTCAGCATTTCTTTAAGGGCATCCTGAATAAGCTCAACATAGACGGCATCAATGCCTGTCAGCAATTGATGCCCCTTGAAACGTAATTCAGCATTGACAATTTCAAACATCTCAAGGGGAGGATCGTTGTCGAAGATCACCCTGTCTTTTTCAATCCTGAAACCGCCTTCGTAATGTTTCCTCAGATATATTCCTATTATTTCGCCACAGCAACCACACGGGCATGTGACATTCGTGATGATGGCAATCATGTTTATTCCTCCACAGTTAAATTGACAAATAGGTCTTTTTATTAATCAACGTCGAAATATGGGTTTTATTGTGTTTGGAGAATTTTTTTTCTTGAACATAAATTATGAATAGAAATTTCTGAATTTTATTAGAAATTTTATTTAATTTTACGCTCATTAAAACTAACCCAAAATGAAAAAAATCCTCCTCCTCATTCTTGTTCTTTTTGCCTTTAAAGGCTATTCACAGAATATGAATTATCTTCCCTATATGTGGTTGGAATCCGACACCACCGTGGAATCTTTCAGCATGATAAATTTCTATGCCGGTCAAATGCCGGACGAGAAAAAGCACATCGCCAAAAACAACATCCATGTGTGGAAAACCCGTACTTCGCATTTTGATAAAAAAGGAAATACTAAGCTCCGTGGCATCACAATTTATACTTTCGATAAGCGGGGAAATGTAATTGCAAAGCAAAGGCTGGATAAAAAAAATGTTGCTTACTCAAACAGCGTTTACCAGTACAACGACAGCAACAAAGTACTGAAGTATATTGAAAAAAATAAAAAGGGAATAACGAAAGTGAAGGATTCGGCCACTTACAACAATGATGGCAAACAGACGGGCGAATATTTTTTCAGGCGGGGCGGAGCGCTGCTGCAAAGTAAAATCCTTACGAGTTACAATAACCGAGGGCAGATAACGGAGATCAACGATTTTAAATACAACAAAAAAGGAACAGAAAAACCCTGGGGGAGATATGTCACCATTTATGATGCCGACGGCAGCAAGGGCGAAACCAAATGGTATAACGGCAAAGGAAAGCTGAAACACGACTGGAGTTTTAAATGCAACCCTGAAGGCACAGTTCAAAAACCTTCGCATGTGGATTCAACCAATGTCTGCGTGAAGTATGATTACATCAACGACGGCAGCAAAATAAAAACACTGATCTATACCGACCGGAAAAAACGAATTACCAAGAACGTGCTGAAATACGACCCTGCCGGAAACCTTACGGAATACACGTTTTATAACAGCAAAAATAAAATCACTGTGAAATACATTTACACATTTAATGCTGATAAAATAATTACAAGCTGGATACAATACCAAAAAGGAGGCGAAAAAATAAAATTGAAAACCACCATGGAATATAATGCCAGCAAGCAATGCACAAAATACACGAAGTTTCGGCATGATAAACTGAAGAACACTTACGTTTTTGATTTTAATGAAAAAGGCCTGCGCACCGGCACAACTACCTTTAATCATAGTGGTAAAAAAACAATGAGGGTTGAGAATAATTACGAATTTTTTTAGCAGAGTATTTATGAAGGAATGGGAACGCGGATGAAACGGATGATGCGGATAAAAGCGGATTGATTTATCTATTTATTTCTGTCACTTTCACAATTTATGTATCGCATAAACCACCACACCCCATGTTTTGAAGTCAGTGTCCTCAGTAATTTCAATAGATTTGAACAGATCATTTTCAGGTTCAAGAAAGAGTTTCTTTCCACTTTTTCTTATCCTTTTCACGGTAAATTCACCATTGATCACACCTATCACCACTTTGCCATCTGCAGGTTCCAGTGAGCGGTCAACGATGAGGATGTCGCCATTATTGATACCCGCATTGATCATTGAATTTCCGTTCACCTTCACAAGAAAAGTTGCAGAAGGATTTCTTATCAGGTATTCGTTCAGGTCAAGTTTCTTGTCCAGGTAATCTTCTGCAGGCGAAGGAAAGCCTGCAGAAATAGTGCTGCTGTACAAGTCAAGCTTAAGCTTCTTACCTTTCTCCGGCATGAAAAATTCCAGCGCCGGAGATTGTTCAATATCTGTTTTCTTTTTCACTCTCTTATCCCCATTTGACTATTGACTATTGACCAATGACTATCCTTAGTTCCACACAAACAAATAACTCACTCCTTTGAAAAGATATTTAAACACAAATCCAACAGGGCCCAGTTTTACACGTTGTTTCACCGACACTGTAATGGTAGAATATTCTTCAAGGTAAGTTATCCTGATCATTTTTCCTTCCAGCAGATCAATTTCAGTATTCAGCCTTTCCAGTTCTTTTTCCACTTTCAAAGTTTCCTCCACTGTTGTGGCTTTGTCAAGCAGTTCAAGATAACGGGCGCGGGCTTTCTTTGCATTGTCAAGGCGTATCTTCAGGTCAGCATATTCCTCGGTGACATCCTGCGTATAAATGTTCTTGTATTTCACCTTCCCTAGCAGTGCAATTTCTTTCATAGCCAGTTGCAGGCTGTCGGACTTCACCCTTATTTCAGTATAATTTGCATTTTGGCTAAGCACATAGCCTTTGTATTTCCTGGCAATTGTCATAAGATGTGCATTCGTAGTATCAGGCTTTTTTACAACAATGGTAATTGATGCATTGTAGATCATTTTATGATCGGGTGGTTCAACATTTTTACTTTCCCAATCAGATGTGGATTCAGCGGCAAATGATCCAGACGTGGTGGAGCTTGAGGAAGCAGCACTATAAGTATTGCCAACATAGGTAGGACTAAATTTTGCAGAATGCTGACTTGAATAACACCCCGACAATGTAGTGCCGGCCACTGCCAGCATCATCACGTAAAAAGCAGATTTTATTTTCATGGTTTTGGTTTAAGGAAATTAAGGTTTAAAAACTTTTCAAATTTAAGCAAATCTTTGGTTTCAATTGAGATTTGAAGAGTAATCAAAATAATAATGAAAAATTAAAGGCTATTGTTTTCATTACAAAGATAGCACTCCTACAAAGTGCAGATGCCGCAGCGGAACAGCAATCCCAGAGGGATGAAATCTTTGTAATAAAGAAAATGTGATGGTATTTAAGTCACGTTAGTGACGACATAGAAAATTAATCGGACAACAATGAAAAAATATTATCAATTTACCACTAATTTTGCGGTATCAATTGTTGTTTAGAAATACACGATGAAAATAAAACCAATAAAAACCGAAGAAGATTATCAATTTGCTTTAAAAAGGCTGGAGATCATATTTGATGCCCCAATTGGAACACCTAAAAGCGATGAAGCAGATTTACTGGCATTGATGATTGACGATTATGAGAAAAAACATTACCCGATAGACGCTCCGGATCCGGTTGAAGCCATTAAAATCAGAATGGAAGAAATGCAGTTAAAACAAGTTGATCTTGTTGATGCAATTGGTGGAAAAAGCAGGGTTTCCGAAATTCTTAACCGCAAACGTAAATTAACTGTTGAAATGATCCGTAAACTGACAAAACTTTTAAATCTTTCACCGGGATTATTGATCAACGAATATCAATTGACAAAATAATTTTCAAGCTAATATCAGTTTTGAAATTTTCAAATCATCTTAATGAAAAGTTTAAAATAAAATCATTAAAAACATTATTCCATCGAATTACGAAAAAAGGTACGAATATACGAATTACGAAACTGTCAGCGCTTTCGTACTTCGTAAATTCGTAAAAAATTCGTACTTCGATGAAATAATATGGGAAGTTATTTTGAAAGTTTCACTTACCCTTCAAATCCACGCAATGTTTCAAACAATCCATTGTTAAATAAATTCCATTGTTTAACAAGTTTTGCTTTAATTAACTTCTATTTTTGCAAACTGAAACAAGGCAGCATGTATCAGGAAGCATTGCATTATCAGCCTCTGCAACCATTGACTATTGACCATTGACTAATGACTAATGACTATTGACCAATGACTATTGACCATTCAAAATGAAAAACAGGATTATTGAAATATTATTGATCATCATTCTGGTTGATGTTTTTATGGTTGCTGTTTCATTGGCTCCTGATATTTCCATTCCTATTCCCGGATCGGATGATCTGAAAATAAAAATTATGAATTATGCCTCGCTCACAGATTTCCGTATAAAAGGCAACAGCAAAACAGCCGATAGTCTCATCAACGCCTACCTTGATGATGACAGTACAAGCAATGGCAGGCTATATAGGCGTTCACTTCTTGATCTTGGCCCCAGCATCAAAAATAGTTTTCTTACAAACAAGCAAAAAGATGGAAGTTATGCGCTGGATAATTTCTTCTCAGCTTTACTGAATCAGAAAGACAGCGCCACTGTTCGTATAGAACACTACGGCGATTCACAACTTGAAGGCGACAGGATCACCTGCTATGTCAGAGATTATTTTCAGGAGAAATTCGGAGGCTCCGGAATCGGGTTTGTACCCTTCGAAGATATTGCTGACAATATGAACCTGTCAAGGATTTCAAGCCCAAACTGGATACGATATACAGTATTTCATAACCGTTATGGTTGCGGATATTATGGATTGTCGGGCAATGTGTACAAATACTCCAAATATGCAGTGGTAAAGGCAAAGAAAGATACCAGTGATACCAAGCCCGGCGACACTACCGCACCAAAACTTGATGTGCAGAAAATTTACAACAATGCCATCGTAAATATCACCCTAAGACCTACGGTATATTATACACATGCTTACCTGATGTATGGCCATTCACAGGAGGATTGTTCAATGAATGTTTATAACCTTGCCAACAATCAAAAGTTACTTTCTGAAACTTTAAAACCTGCTGTTGGTTTTACCATGTACCCTCTTAATTTCTCTACATCCGTGAGAAGTTTCAGACTTGAATTTTCAGGAAGTGTCAGTCCCGATTTTTATGGATTGATGATTGATGGTACTAAAGGAGTGCAGGTAGATAACTATGGTATCCGCGGGCATTCGGGCGATGGTCTTCTTCTTATCAACCCAGAATATCTTGCAACGCAGTTAAAAAAACTGAACGTGAAACTGGTGATCTTTCAGTATGGCAACAATGTTGTTCCCTCTGTAAAATCAGACAAAGCCTGTGCTCAGATAAGGGAAATGTACCTGAATATTTTTAAGAGATTTAAAAGCGTTGCACCCAATATCAGTGTCCTCGTTATCGGCGCCGGCGACATGGCAACAAAGATTGAAGGAGAATATACCTCTTACCCTTTTATTCCAAAGATCAAAGATGCTCAAAAAGCAGCCGCACTGGAAGCAGGCTGTGCGTACTGGGATTTGTTTGAAGTGATGGGAGGATCGAATTCAATACTCACATGGACAAAAAAGGGACTGGCATCGCACGACGGACATTTTTCTGCCAAGGGTCAGAAAATAATCGGGAAAGAATTGTTCAATGCATTGATGGTAGAATATAATCAATATCAGTACAGACTAGGGAAACAAAAAAAGGAAGTGGCATCACCGGTAAATAAAACACCGGTAAAAAAGAAGAAAAAAGGAAAGCACAAATAAAGAACCAAGTTCCAAATTCAAAGATCCAAATTCCAAGGTGTGTCTTTCGGCTTGGAATTTGAGACTTGAGACTTGGGACTTGAGACTTTAAAAAGAGGGGCAATTTATGAAGCAAACAAAGCTGAAGAAATACATTTTATTCATGGTGCCGGGCATTGTGGTACTTTGCTGTATCCTTGCGTTCAAAAAGGGAGATGTTCCCACTATTCTTACCAAACCAATCAACAATGATTCTATCGCAAACCCACAATACATCAAACGCCTGATCACCTATAACAAAGTGTATCCTTTCATTCACTACAATCAGAATTATATTGAGTGGAATGATTCTTCTTCTATTAATGGTTTGTTTGAAAAAATGAAACTAACGCCAACGCGTAAATTGAAGGTATTGCACATTGGAGATTCGCATGTGCAGGCTGATATTTTTACAGGTTATATCCGAAATGAATTGCAGGCGGTATTTGGTGATGGTGGCAGGGGTTTTGTTTTTCCTTATGCCGCAGCAGCTACACACGCAGCTTATGATTATAAAACTTCCTGCAAAGGAAAATGGGATTATTCAAGAAACATTCAACCTTATCCTGTCTATGATCTGGGCATTACAGGAGCCACCGTACACACCGAAGATAGTACAGCCAGTTTCAAATTGATTTTCCCTTCGTGGGCGCTCAAAGAAAACTTCAATGTTTTAAAGATCTATTGCAAGCGCTCGAAGGAAAGCTTCAACCTGAAATTGAAAACCTCAGCAGGTGAAACTCCATTGTACATTGACTGCAATTCCTTTAATGACAAACTTTACATTGAAGTAAAACTTCCGAAAGCCAGCGACACTCTTGAATTCTTTGTGAACAAGACCGACACTGCGCAGAAATCTTTTGAGTGTTATGGTTTGCTCATAGAAACAAGCGAAAATAAAGGAGTGTTGTATAACAGCGTTGGTATCAATGGTGCCGGACTGACAAGTATTTTGAGAGAAAACCTTTTGATCTATCAGCTTTCAGAACTTAAGCCAGACCTCGTTGTTCTTGATGTTGGGTTAAATGATTTTTACAAAGTGCCATTCTACGCCGCTGATATCGAAAAGAAATTATCCAACATTATTGACATTATCCAGCGTGCTTCGCCCGATGCTACTATCATCTTATCAGATGGCCAGGATGTATATTACCGCTATTGGGACGAAGGAAACTGCAAGACGTACGCAGCGCTTATGCGCGAAATTGCTTTCCGCAAAGGCTGTGCATTCTATGATTACTACTATGTGAGCGGGGGGCAATATTCAATGCTATATTGGTCCGCCAACCAGCTTGCAATATATGACAAGGTGCATCTGAATGCTGCCGGATATTTTGTGAGAGGCGAATTGTTTGCAAATGCACTGCTGAATTCCTATTGTCTGAAGCTTAACAAACCCGGCTTAAATTCACTCATTGCAGCAAAAGCTTTCCCCGATACAACAAAACCAATTGTACAGGTCATCAAGAAAAATGTTCCTGCCATCTCTGATACCACCATCACCAATTCGGGAGTTAAAGAACAATCGCAGGTGTGGATTACTCAAACATATTACTACAGGGTCAAGGATGGTGATAATCTGGGAGCCATTGCCCATAACTATGGTGTCACGGTAGCTCAGCTTCAAACATGGAACAGCATCAGGGGAACCACCATCACAACCGGCCAGGTTCTGACTATTTACAAACAGGTATTATCGTATAATTCGTTACCGCAAACAACAGTCACCAACCCTGTCATTCCGGCTACCACGACAACAACAAAGGTTAAAACACCAACAACTACCACGACTCAGACAAAGCCAACAACCACTACTACTCCTTCAATAAAAGGCGCATTTAAATACCAGGTTTTATCAGGTGATAATCTCTGGACCATTGCCAAAAGATACGGGACAACTGTTGACAATATCAAAAAACTGAATAATCTTACAAGCGATGCGCTTAAACCGGGCACATACATTTACATCAGCAAATAGCAATTGAGGCATGACAGATTTTTTTCAATCATTGACATATAACCAATACCATCCGTTGCTGTACAACTCAGTATTGTTCTTTATTTTATTTTCTGTTTTCTATTTTCTCTACGTAGTTGTTTTCAATAAGGTCGCCATCAGAAATATTCTGCTGTTGATTTTCAGCCTTTATTTTTATTACAAAGTTGGTGGAATCGCCATCATCCTATTGCTTCTGATCTCAACTTCTGATTTTTTTATTGGCAAAGGAATTTTTAAAATTCAGAAGAAATCAGGAAAGACCTTCCTGCTGTTGCTTTCCATTCTTATTGATCTTGGCTGCCTCATCTATTTCAAGTATGTCAACTTTTTCCTACGTACATGGGCGGACATAAACAGTGTTCAGAACCCGGTGGTGCTGGATATTATTCTTCCCGTTGGCATTTCGTTCTTCGTTTTCAAAACACTCACTTACATTTTCGATCTGTACAGGGGAACGATAGAAGCGCCTGAAAAGAACTATATCAACTACGTACTTTACGTTTCCTTTTTCCCAAACATACTGGCAGGGCCTATTTCAAAGGCTTCTGAACTTTTACCACAGATAAAAAGCAAATTGGTGATCAACAAAGAGCTTGTGGGATTGGGCTTTTTCCTCATCATGAGCGGCGCATTCAAGAAGATTTTCATTGCTGATTTTCTTGCCGGGAATTTTGTTGACAGGGTGTTTGATGCGCCTGATTATTTCTCGGGATTTGAAAGCCTGATGGCCGGTTACGGATATACTTTCCAGTTGTATTTTGACTTTTCAGGATATACCGACATTGTGATTGGCATTGCCTGCCTGCTTGGTTTTTCCATTTCACCCAATTTCAATAAGCCATTTTCAGCAATGAATGTAACAGATTTCTGGAGACGCTGGCACATCACACTTTCAACATGGCTGCGGGATTACCTGTTCACACCCTTGTCAATAAAGCTGAGGAATTTTGGAACCTTCGGGCTGATGTTTGCGATCTTCATAACCTTTATCATTTGCGGTTTCTGGCATGATGCAAAAATAACTTACATCATCTGGGGCGGACTGCACGGGCTTGCACTTGCATGGGATATCCTGACAAACAAAATAAGGAAGAAGCTGAAGAAAAAGATCAATGCTGGAGTTTACAGGGTGATCAGTATCATCATCACTTTCCATTTTCTGTGTTTTGCATTTATCATGTTCCGCGCGACAGATGTTGCTGCTGCCATGAAGATGTATGAAAAGATCTTTACAAGCGTTGATTTCAGCCTTGCCGGACAATGGATCAATCTCTACATGTATCCATTCATCATTTTGATGCTGGCGCTTGTGCTGCATTACACTCCCTTAAAGTGGAACACATCCCTCGTCAGATTATTCTCAAGGATGCACTGGGCATTGAAAGCGGTGATTATTTTTATCGCATTTATGATCATTTACCAGGCTTTCAGTTCACAGTCGCAACCCTTTATTTACCTTGAATTTTAACCACCATGGACGATACTCTTATTCAGAACGGACAATACAACATAGGCTATATCTGCACCACTCAACAATGCGCTGCCGGATACGCTGACAAAATCGCAATGCGATGGATCAGCAGCAGCCTTGAACAAAAGGATTACACCTTTGACTATCTCAATAAAGAAAGCAACCGCTTTGCCAATGTGTTGGAAAAACTGGGCTTTCAGAAGGGCGATATTTTCTTTTCCTTTCTGCCCAAACAGCCTGAACAATTTTTTTCATTCCTCGGAACTTTGAAAATACAAGCGATCGCAGGAACTCTCTTTTCAAATTTTGGAGAAGAATCTTTGCTCGACAGGCTTGGAGATTCGAAAGCAAAAGGAGTCATCACCAAGAAAAGCCTGTATAAAAAGATCGCCCGTGTGAGGGAAAAACTGCCTTCGCTGAAAACCATCATCATTACTGATATTCCTGAACATATTTCGGAAGATGTGCTCAGCTATTCCTTGTTGATGAAAGAAGCTTCCGCTGATTACAAAGTTGCATTGACAACTCCCGAAACTCCTTCGGTGCTGCAATACACATCAGGCTCTGTTGGCAAACCCAAAGGCGCGCTTCATTTACACAAAGGTGTCCTGCTTCACAATTATACTTCAAAGAATATTCACCGTTTAACACCTGATGAGATTTACTGGTGCTCTGCCGATCAGGCATGGATAACAGGCACCTCCTATGGTATCATTGGGCCATGGAGCCTGGGTGTGACACAGGTTCATTTTGGTGGCGCTTACGATGTTGAACAATGGATGACATTGCTGGAAAAAGAAAAGATCAGCATCTGGTACACCGCTCCGACAGCTCTCAGGATGCTGATGAGAGAAGATCTTTCTGTTTTCAGGAAGTACGATCTGAGCAGTCTTAAACATATTTTCAGTGTCGGAGAATATCTCAATCCTGAAGTTGTTATTTGGGGAAGAAAAGCTTTTGGAAAGGATATTTACGACACCTATTTCCAATCCGAAACAGGAAGCATCATGATCTGCGGGCAACCTGGAATGACAATAAAACCCGGTTCCATGGGCAAACCTCATGACAAAGTTGAAGCCGCTATCATTTCGGATGATGGTAAAATTTTACCTGACAATGTAACCGGGAATTTGTGTTTCAAGCAAGGATGGGATAGCATGTTCAGCGTATATCTGAACAATGAAGACGTGTATAAAAGGAAATTTAAAAACGGTTATTATTACACCAACGATCTTGCATACCGCGATGAAGACGGCTACTACTGGTTTATTGGAAGAAACGATTTTGTGATCAATACAGCAGGACATCTGATAGGTCCGCTGGAAATTGAACTCGCATTGCAGGAGATCCCTGAAATTGATGAATGTGGAGTTATTGGCGCTCCTGATGAAATACTGTTCGAGAAAGTTGTGGCTTTTTTAAAACTTAAAGAAAACTGTGAATGGTCCGATGATCTTGAACTGACAGTTCGTTTGCGTGTTGCCAATAAACTTTCAACCATTGCCACACCACAGGAAATTAAAGTGGTCAAGGAAATCCCAAAGAATGCAGAGGGCAAAATACTGCATGGGTTGCTGAAGGAATGGTATGAGAAGGAAAAGATAGTAAATAGATGATAGTTGATAGAAAATAGAAAAGATGGTGCCTGATACTTTCTTGTTTTTTTATAAGTTACAGGCATCTTACGAAATCTCCATTTATATCCTATGGTTTATACCTTGCTTCCCAAACCTTCCACTCCTGCCAATTTTTTAACTAATTTAGCTGCATGATATTCGTAACCGGTGGTACAGGCCTTGTTGGCTCACATCTTCTCTTCAACCTCGTAAGTTCAGGCATTAAAGTCAGGGCGCTGAAAAGAGAGAACTGCTCCATGAAATTGGTGGGTAAAGTGTTTGGATATTATTCCGAAAATTCATCTGAACTGCTTGACAGTATTGAGTGGGTGACAGGCGATGTGAAGGATATTTATTCTCTTTATGATGCTATGGATGGCGTGGACAAAATGTATCACTGTGCGGCCATCGTTTCGTTTCTCGCTTCTGATAAAGATGAGATGATGAAGGTGAATGTTGACGGGACTGCAAATGTTGTGAATGCCTGTCTTCACAAAGGCATTGAAAAACTTTGTTATGTCAGCTCCATTGCAAGTCTGGGACAGGCTGAAAACAATGAGATGACCACCGAGGAAACAAAATGGAAAAATTCGGATAAGATTTCAGCTTATTCCATCAGCAAGTTTGGCGCGGAAAGGGAAGTGTGGCGTGGAACTGTTGAAGGACTCAGGGCTGTGATGGTAAACCCGGCAGTCATCATAGGGCCGGGCGACTGGAGCAAAGGCAGCAGTCAGTTGTTTGAGCTGATGTGGAAGGGGCTTAAATTCTACACAAGTGGTGTGAACGGTTATGTGGATGTGCGCGACGTGGTGAAAGCAATGACCATGCTCATGGACAGCGAAACTGCAAACGAAAGGTTTATTCTTTGTTCGGAAAATCTCTCGTATCAGCAGTTCTTTCAAATGATGGCCGAAGGGCTGAATAAAAAACAACCAACCATCAAAGCAGGTACAATGCTAAGCCAACTGGCATGGAGAGCAGAAAAACTAAAATCACTTTTGACCGCATCAAGACCTTTAATAACCAAAGAAACCGCCCGCACCGCCAACCACAAATGTTATTATTCAAATGAAAAGATTGTAACAAAGGCCGGGTTTGAATTCATGCCGATGAGGGTTTCGATAAAAGAAACCTGTGAATTGTTTTTAAAAGATAATCGAGATTGGTGATATTCCCATTCAAAGCATTCTTAATTGATTTTTTTATTTCAGGTGACCTCTTGCAATGTTTGGACTTTCCGGATTTACTGTAAGTTTTAAAAGTTTTGGATGAACTACTAAATCCATGTCTTCCATGGGTACTGCCCCAAGCAATACTTCATCTCCAAGGATTAAAGTCCCTGTAAAGCAACTTCTGTTTTCAAAACTCACCTTCACGGGACCGCCATAAGGCACTGTTTTGCTTCCACCATCGGCAAGTGAAGCTTCACGGGTGTCAATTGTTTTGATTTGAAGTTGTGTGGCTATATGTGGTGGAATACACAAAAATGTTGAACCGGTATCCACAAGGCATTTTACTTCAATTGGTTTTAATTCCGGCAATACAGGATTTGAAAGAATTATTGTTGAATAAACTAAGCCCATAATGTTTTTTTTGCAAAATTACAAAATTCTCAGGCTATTACTATTAAAAAAATTGTTCCACCTTTTGAAAGGATTAGAACATTTTAAAGGAGATTTCTTTTCAGAGGTCAGAAATTTAAGAAGTACGGAAATTCTGCCCGCTGCCATTGCTACTGCCACTATTTCATTCTTTAATAAATTTCTTCACCGCAATTCCTTTTTCTGTTTTCACTTCCACTATATAGACTCCGCTTGGAAATGAGGAAACATCAATATTTGTTTTGGTGTCGGTGGTTGTGAGAGTTTTTAATAATTGACCTTGGATATTTGAAATTTCAATGGTGGCAGGTATGTTGAGCGAAGCCGAAACATCTATTGTAAAATTATCCATAGTAGGATTGGGATAAACAATCAAATTACTATTAACTAATTCTTCTTTTATACATGAAGGTATTTCTGAAATCCTTCGACGCCACACTCCACCAGCATCTGCTGCAAAAATATATACTTGATTTATAGCAAAGTCATTGATATCATGACCACCTACCCAATTATCACTAAAAGAAATCCAATTTGCACCATTATTTGTTGATATAAAAACATTATCAAAAACAGTTGCTGTAAAGATATTTGAACCACATACTTTTAATGCCTGGATATTTGTATCGGTCAATCCATTATTGATTTGCGACCAGTTTACTCCATTATTTGAGGACAGATAAATTCCATGAGTTGGATATGCAACAAAAATATTTGTGTCTTTTATAGCTAATTCTAAAACATCTTCCTGTTGCAATCCATTATTAAGTAATGTCCAGTTTACTCCATTATTTGAAGATAAAAATACTCCACCATTAAAATAAGATGTACCTGCATAAATATTTGATCCGCTAACTGCAATGGATTTAATGTATGGATTTGTCAAGCCATTGTTCACTGCTGACCAAGTAGCGCCATTATTTGATGATACAAAAATTCCATGACTAAATGTACCTGCAAAAATATTATTGCCGCAAATTGCTAAGCAGGTAATATTCGTATCTGTTAATCCATTATTTGTTTGCACCCAACTCGCTCCATTATCAAAAGATAAAAACACACCACGATTACCAGACCCAGCAAATAATTTTGTTCCATTTACGACAACATTCTCGATACCACGATTAGAAATTCCGCTTAATGTACTCCAGGTGTTTCCATTATTTGTAGATAAAGAAATGCCAATACCGGCTGTTACCACAAAAATATTTGTATCTTTGATGGCCATTCTTGTTGTACTAGGAACTAGACCGCATAGTTGCCATTGAGCATTTGAGAAATTTGAAACGCTTGTAAAAACAAGCAAAAGAAAAAATATCTTTTTCATAGAATTTAAATTAAAAATAGTGAGCCTGCATTGATATGTAAATGCAGGCTCACAAAATTATTGAAATTATCTGATAATAGCAAGTTTCTTTATAATAGTTTTATTAGGCAATTCAACTTTTATTAAATAAACGCCTTCCGACAAAATATAAGTATCGGTAACGATGTGTTTTTTACTGAATATACCTTCATCAATGGTTTTTATTGAATTTCCCAACAGGTCACACAAAACTATTTTTGCTTTTGTATCTGTAATGAACGATAAATCAATGTTCAATTTATCATTGGTGGGATTGGGATAAATGCTAAAGTGATCTTCTGAATATATTCCATTTAGTGAAGATGGTATATCAGTTATCCTACGCCTCCATAAACCATTAGGATCACCTTCAGCTGCAAATAAATAAGTATTATTGATTGCAAAATCCAAAATATTAGTATCGAATGTCCATCCATCATTAAATGGAATCCAACTGATTCCATTATTTATAGATAAAAATACGTTATCAAATTGTGAGTTAACAAAAAGATATGACTCGCAGTACTTCAATTCTAAAATTGTTGAATCAGGCAATTTATTATTTAATGATATCCAATTCACCCCATTATTTGAGGTGTAATAAATACCATGAGTTGGATATGCAACTAAAATATTTGTATCCTTTACGGCAATTTTCTTAACATCTTCCTGTTGCAAACCATTATTTATTAATGTCCAGTTTGATCCATTATTTGAAGATACAAATACCCCTCCATTAAACCAGGATGTACCGGCATAAATTTTTGTTCCGCTGACTGTTAATGTTTTTACCAAAAGATTAGTCAAACCATTATTGACCGCCATCCAATTTGAACCACTATCAGAAGATATAAATATTCCTTGAGTGTATGTACCGGCAAAAATATAATTACCCAGTACAGCTAATGAAGTTATATTAGTATCAAGCAAACCATTGTTTTTTTGAATCCATGTTACGCCATTATCGGTTGATAAATAAATACCACGATTACCAGAACATGCAAAAATATTTGTTCCTTGCAAAGCAAAAGACGTTATACCATGATTAGTAAGTCCGCTTAATAAATTCCAGGTGTTTCCATTGTTCAATGATGCATAAATATCACCAACTGTTCCATCCAGAACATAAATTGCAGAATCTCTGATCGACACTTGATTAAGAGTATGACTGAATCCACAATTTTGCCATTGTGCATTAGTGAGATTATTAAAGCCTATCATAAAAACAATTAATACAATTACTTTTTTCATAATCTTAAAATTTGAGGTTTAAAAAATGGTGAGCCTGTATTATAAAAATACAGGCTCACAAAATTATCAAAAATTATTTGATGATAGCTAGTTTTTTAATTACTGTTTTATCTGCTAGTTCAAATTTTACCAGATAAACACCATTTGCTAAATTATAAGTATCTGTCGTGATATGCCTTTTACTGAAAACACCCTCATCAATTACTTTTACAGTATTTCCAACAAGATCACATAAAAGTATTTTTGTCTTCGTATCAGTAACAAATGATAAGTCAATATTTAACTTGTCATTCGTTGGGTTGGGATAAATGCTAATATTATCTTCTGCATTGTTAGAATTATCATTAGCAGTTAATTTTTCAAATTGTCCGTGTGTTGGTCCGAGATCATGAATACGTGCAATAAACATGTCCTGATCAGCAGAAGCAGTCAGTATAATTGAACCAAAAGTTGCACTATTCTGAAAACCTCCGGTTATGTACCCGAAACCATTTCCAATCAATGACATTCCGATGCTTGTTTCATCATCAGATGAACCTGAATGAGAAATCCAATCAAATACATTTCCTGTTACAGAATATTTTGCAACAAAATTATCGTTTGTACATGGAGGAGTGCATGGATCCGCAGAATTATAAACGTTATTGCCTGAACCTATTGGAAATTCTGCCGGATTACTCGTAAATTGACCTGTAATAAATACATCCCCATTTTGATCAAGTTGAATATCAGTGGCAGCATCATAACCAAGAGCGCTTCCGCAAGTTATTACATTAGGGGTACCCAAAGTACTTAAACCTGCTGTTATCAATTCAATCTGATGATTGCCAGACACGTCTTTATATCCTGCGATATAAGCATAATTTGCATTACTAACAATATGCTGACCAGCTCCTGTAATATTATAATAATTAGGAGTTAGAGTTGTTAAACCTGCATCCCAGGTATAGAGTATGATATTGCCTGCAACCTGACCTGTTACCAGAATTTTTGAATTAGTTCCACATGCATTACAATAGGTAATGCCTAAACCTTTTGCGGTGGATGAATTATAAGTATATGAAGAGGACAGAATTCCATTTGTTTCATTAATTTTTGCAACATAAATATTTCCAGTCAATCCAGAAGCGCCTACAGTTCCTACTGCATATACATAGCTTCCTGTATGATCCAATACCAAATCATTTCCTACATCTTGTAAACCTAGAGAATTATGGTCAAAAGTATAATCCCAAGAATAAGTTCCATCTTTAAGATATTTTGCAACAAACAGATCAGTTGTTGAAGTGGGATAGCCTACAACAGTTCTTGTACCTCCGCCAAAGTTAATAGAATTTGAGAAATAGCCTGTGATAATAATATCACCATTATAATCAACGATAACTTTATTAACCATATCCGCACCAGAGCCACCTATCTGTTTACTCCATAAAAGATCACCACAAGCGTCAAATTTTGAAATAAATATATCCTTGCCTCCGTTAGTTGTATATGTATTTGGGAGAGAGTTATCAAATGCAATATTTCCATCAAAATAGCCTACAGAATAAACATCACCAAAATCATGATCTCCAACATTTGTATTAACTGCAACACTTGAACCAAGTTCTTTACTAGTTCCATTGTAAGGATTATAAGGCCAAGCTGATGTAACTGAATTTCCAATAACAATACTTTCAGAAACAGAACATCCATTAGCATCAGTAGCAGTAACAGTATAATTATCTGCACTTAGATTTGTTAATGCTGTTGGATCTACGGGTGTAAAGGGGCCATTTGAATTAGCCCAATTATATGTATAAGGAGAAGTGCCGTCTGTTACAAAGATATATATAACACCATCTTGAGACCCGAAGCATGTTTCATTCCCTATTTTATCAGTAATAGTCATGTGAGGTGTTAAGGTAATATCATCCAAAGCAAAATCATCTCCATTGCCTTCAGGATTACATGATTGAATAACAAAATTCATAGCTATTGGAGTATTCGGAGTAGTAAAAGAATAGCAAAGCTGAACCCAGTTGTCGGGAATCAGGTGAATATAAGCTGTGTTTGAAGGATAGTTAACATTATCAAAATCAACAATAGAACCATTAACTTTTAATTGAATTTGAGGCAAAGTAGGGTCAAAATTATAACTATTCAAAGTGGGCTTAATAATATTATTCACCCAAAAACTAAAAGTATAAGCAGTATTTGGAATAAAAGAGGCTTGCGGAATAACCTGCCCCCAAGCTTCAATTACAGGAGGCATTATAAGAGCATCAGATTGCCCATCAACAACCCAAAAATTGCCGTTAGGTAATCCGTCATGATCATTACAAAGCCAACCACTATTATCAGCCTGAACAGTTGTAGAATTACAAATATTTGCTTTATTAGGACCTGTAACTAGCATACCTTGGGAAGTACATGTATATTCTGTATTTACACCATTATACGGATTATTAGTATTTGCTAACCATGTATTATCCTGAAAATCTCCATTAACAATCAAATTTCCATAGCATGGATTTGAACATGAAGTTTCTATTTCATTGCAATTAGTAACATTAATTGACTGTTCAAATACATCATTATTGTTGTCATCATCGGTGACCGTTAAGGATACTGTATAATTACCTTCAGTTGTATAAGTTACAGTTACAGGAGCAGCAGTTGTATTGTTTGCGATTGTAGGATTACCACCAGCAAATGTCCAATTCCAGTGTGTTGCACCATTACCTAAAGAAGGAGTAAAAGTGAAACTTAAAGGTCCATTTAAATTTAAACAGTAGGTATTTTGAACCACATTAAAATAAGAGAATAAATCAGGTTCCATACAACCTGTTAAACCATCTACCCCGGTATATACTAAATTATCAAGAGTGCACAAATTATATCTTGTTGGATAAACAGCTAAAACTGCTTGTATTCTTTGACCCTGTTCTGTTGTAAAAGTATTTCTTATATCATCTGGAGAGTAGTCCATATAGTTTTCTATCATATCATTGGCATCAGTTGAAGGATAATATGGATTTAATCCGCCGGCATTGGGAATATCATCAGTATTGCAAGAATTAATGGTAGTAAAACCATAATTAGCATTTAATTCGGGAGGTGTATCGCAACATTTATCTCCCAAATAGGTACAATCATTAGTAGAATTTGCATTAATACAAGCTATGCCCCCTCCAAACATACTATCAAATGTATGATATAAACCTAAAAAATGACCTACTTCATGGGATGCAATTTTGCCTGCTTCATTTATCAAAGATAAATTGTAACAATTGGGACAATTTGAATAAAGTGAATTGTCTCCAAAAATTTGATTAACTATTACAACACCAGTAATTATATTAGTTACAGGAACTCCGGGCATTGTTGCATATCCTTGAATACCAGGTGTACTATATTGATCAGTTATACTATTAACCACCCAGATATTAAAATAATTATTACTTGGAAAGCCATAACCGGCTAACAGATTCCAACCAACTTGATTCATGTGATGATCAGAAGCGCTTGCATCAGTATATCTCATAATACCAGGTGTTCCTGGCCACGTATATCCTGTGGGTGGAATTTGAGCAAGGCAAAAATGGACATGTGTATTAGAAGCATACTGATTAATAGAAGATGCACTATTGCTAAAATCTCTGTTTAAAGCGTCAATTTGAGATATTATTTGTAGATCACTAATATTTGTACCTGTTCCTACAGGTTCTCCCAAATTAATAACATTAACAACTACAGGAATTGTAAATTCATTCCACATTTGTTTAGCATGAAAATGTGTGCTAATATAATTGCTTATTACATTCTCGTAGGTGTTTAATTTTTCATTTATTGTATCATTTAGCAAAGCCTGATTTAAAAAGTCAGAAGCTGCACATTTCATTTTAAGAGCTACACCAATTTTTATTGAATCTTTATTTGTACAGCCAACAGTATTTGTTACAGTTACATAATAATATCTTGAGACAGCAGGCTTCGCCCATGGATTTGCAATATTAGTATTATTTAATCCGGTAGATGGCGACCAATGATAGGTGTAACCTGCAATAGGAATGCTACCAATTTGTATGCTATCACCATTGTAAATGATTGTATCTCTCCCTGCCTCTGCTGAAGGTAAAGGATTAACAGTTACAGTTGTTGTTGCCGTATTTGTACAACCATTAGCATTTGTACCAGTCACCGTATAAACAGTGGTAGTGGTTGGTGACACGGTTTTTGGATTGCCCGTTCCCAAACCTCCGCTCCAGCTATAGGAAGTTGCTCCTCCCGCAGTAAGTGTTGAAGAAACCCCATTGCAGATGGTGGAAGGGTATGCGCTTAATGTTACCGTTGGTTTCGCATTCACTGTAACAGTGGTTGCGGCTGTGTTGGTGCATCCATTTCCATCAGTACCGGTCACTGTATATACGGTTGTGGAAGTCGGTGACACGGTTTTTGGATTACCTGTTCCCAAACCTCCGCTCCAACTGTATGAAGTGGCTCCTCCTGCAGTGAGTGTTGAAGAAGCTCCATTGCAAATAGTAGAAGGCGATGCGCTTAATGTTGCCGTTGGTTTCGCATTCACCGTAACAGTGGCTGTGGCTGTATTGGTACAGCCATTTCCATCAGTACCGGTCACAGTATATACGGTTGTGGAAGATGGTGACACGGTTTTTGGATTGCCAGTTCCCAATCCTCCGCTCCAACTGTATGATGTGGCTCCTCCTGCAGTAAGGGTTGAAGAAGCGCCATTACAAATGGTGGAAGGTGATGCGCTTAATGTTACTGTTGGTTTCGCATTCACTGTAACAGTGGTTGTGACAGTGTTAGTGCAGCCATTTCCATCAGTACCAGTCACTGTATATACAGTTGTGGAAGTTGGTGACACGGTTTTTGGATTACCTGTTCCCAAGCCTCCGCTCCAACTGTATGATGTGGCTCCTCCTGCAGTGAGTGTTGAAGAAGCGCCATTGCAGATGGTAGAAGGCGATGCGCTTAATGTAACAGTCGGTTTTGAATTAACTGTTACAGTTGCTGTAGCTGTGTTTGTACAACCATTTCCATCTGTACCTGTAACTGTATATACAGTTGTGGTGGTTGGTGACACGGTTTTTGGATTGCCTGTTCCCAAGCCTCCGCTCCAACTGTATGAAGTGGCTCCTCCTGCAGTGAGTGTTGAAGAAGCGCCATTGCAAATGGTAGAAGGCGATGCGCTTAATGTTACTGTTGGTTTCGCATTCACTGTGATGCTTATAGAAGCTGTATTAGTACAACCATTAGCAGCCGTACCAGTAACTGTGTAAACAGTGGTTGAAGTTGGTGATACTACTTTTGTGTTACCGGTTCCTCCTCCACTCCAACTATATGTGCTTGCACCGGATGCAGTAAGAGTTGTTGATGAACCATTGCAAATTGGATTAGATGATGGACTAATGGAAACTGTGGGTATTGTATTAATGGTTGCTGTAACCGAAACTCTGGGAGTTGAAGTATATCCATGATCAGATGTAGTGGAAACATAATAATTAGTAGTTGTGGATATAGATGGTGTTACAAAAGAAGCGCCAGTGCCAAGGGAAGTACCACCTGAAGATGCGGCATACCAGTTAATGGTTCCGCCTGATGAAACAGCACCTAACGTAACAGTTCCTGTTCCACATCTTGACCCTGGTGTGGTGGAGGTAATATTTAAAACATCAAATGATGCTACTACATTTTCAAATGCAGCGAGATAACTGTAAAGCATGGCATCAACATACAAATCAACATTATTGGACACAGAGGTTGAATCCAATTTTGTGTTGTTCTTTTTATAATAAATTTTACCGCCTTTTCGCTCAATTTTTATTGAGTCACCAGCAGCATAAGTGGTAAGTGTAGTTTGTGCAGAACCTATCATTTTAATAAGATTGCCATTTGTATTCAGATACAAACCCCATCCCATTGAACCCATGCATGTGCCGGTGGCTCCACTCTGAAATCCAAGAGCGCGGTGGCAATTGGTTTGATTAACTTTGTAAGCAACCCAACCATCCTGTCCTGATTTCAACACATTTTGTGATTCAGCGCCATCGCACCAGTTGGTGCGGTTATACACTTTTTTCAAGGTATCATTTGATACAGTGACATAAGTCGCAACATTCAGGTTTGTCCACTTAACCTTTATTTGACTTTTTGCAACAAATGTTGTTGCAATGCAAATATGGAAAATTGCTAAAAATTTTATTGTTGTTTTCATAACGTTATCAGTATTTAATGTCTTTTAATTTTTTAACTTTTGAAATCAAATTGTTCGAAAGGTCTTTGGGCTTGACCTCGACATTAAAATAGTGGCTTCGGTGAAAACCAAGATCGGCTACAATATAATTGCCGCTTTTTGTAAATGTCGGCACGTAGCTGGTTTCGGTCCGTTTTGGATGAGGTGTCAGATAACAGGGTGATGCAATAACACCTGAAGTTATTGTGGTAACATCAGGACTATTTGTGTTGCACAAATTATTCACGTTATTCAAAACATCATCAAGTTTAAGATGAAAATTTTTCATTGAAACACCCGCCGGAACTTGAATAAAACAACGGATGTTCCAGATGGTATCGAAATCATTCGCATCCAGATTATCCCAATTATAATCCATCCAATAGGTGATTGTATCGGGCAGTTGTTGTTGCTGTGGTTGCATCTGAGGTTGCTGAGCTTTAAGTTTGATGCTTAGAGCTACAAGCAAAATCATAAAAACTAAGGTAATTGTTTTTTTCATGGTAATTGTTTTTGGTTATTAAATTTTTATAAAAAAAAAGTCCACCCGTCCTTTTCAGAACAGGCAGACTTAAATATACTTTACGAATAATTTACAAACATAATTTTGCTTGTGGCATTTTTTATTCCTAATTCAAATACTCTCCTTTTTTCTCTACTACAACTTATTTACTTTCTTCGTTCCAATTTTCTTTTAAACTTTCCCAAAGTGAAGAAAACTTTGGGAAAGTAGTTTGTTCATTAATTTCTAAAAAACAATTGAACTTTCAGCTACACTTAACTGATTGGCTGTTTTTGTTTTTTTGCTGACATAAACAGCTATGTACCAAATAGTCTTACCTTTATCATCGGGAGCGAAAATATTTACAAACTTCCCATATTTTGCAACTCCTAAATATGTAAGTTTTTTTAGATCGCGTGGAGGCATTCCCTCTCCGGTCCACTCATATACATCAATATGGTCTCCTCCATCAGGTATTGCAACATTGCCGGTGAGGCTATTCAAAAAGAAAATTGTGTGTTGCATTTCTACATCATTTAAGATTCTTGTAATAACAGGAAGACTGTTGGCAGCCGTTGCCAATGGGTTATCGGTTTTTCCGTTATCAACATTTTTTATTCCAAATTTAAACAACTGTGCCTGGCTGTAGTCATCACCAATTGCAGTTTCTATTTGGACTGCCCACTGGCGTGCAAATATTTTTCGCACATCATCAGATCCTTCGTGAATTTCGGTAGTCAATGATTTATGTTCTTGCTCCAATGCAACTTTTTTTGACATTTTTGCTGCCAATCCGTCAAGCATTGTTTTCACCGCTGCAGGCAGCGGGTCAAGGGTAACAATTGAAGAATGATCAGTAGCCGCCCCAATTTTATCATAAGAATCGGTCATGAATTCTGATTCAGTTAAATCTGATTGATTGGCAGTTACAAGAACTTCCTTTTTAAGCTTTTTCTTTGTCATGATTTTAAAAATTTAATTAGAAATTTGGTTTATTGTTGATTGATACTGTTCGATTTTTTTGTCGCTCCCTCCTCTTCGGGCAAGGCTCCCGGCCCAATGGGAGTAACTTTTTTGAGACGGGCAAGGCTCCCATCTCAAGGGGAGCGACTCCCGTTGAGATGGGCAACACTCCCATTGAGATGGGAGAGACTCCGATGTAAATGGGACATATCCGATTTCAACGGGAACAACTCCCGCCTCAATGGGAGCTTCTCCCTTTGAGGTCGGCATCATGCCGGGTTCGATGGGAATCGCTCCCACCTGTCCCGGAGACTTAAAACAAGAGGCCGGAATGAGAATTTCATGGCATGGTATGCCTCCAAAATGATTGAAAATTGTACTGTAATTGTCTGTAAAATAGCAATTAGTTGAAAGTGAAGCACTGTTATTAAGTAATAATGCGCTTATTATAAACGGTGTGTTATGCACGTTTTCAGGACAAATTCCACTGGAAAGAGGAGTAAGAAGGCTTGTCAATATCGGGCTTTTATAAATCATTTTCTAACTTGAGTAATAAGCAAAATAATTTGCAGCAAAAATAATAATAAAAACAAATCAAATCACCAATTTTTAATACTGCCAATTTTTTTTTATCAAGTTTATGAGAATTATTAATACTACAACATTGATATTTAATTCTGCTAAACCGATTTAATAAAACGATTTAGAAAAACAATTATTATTGTTTTATACCAAAAGAGGTGAAAAATGAGTTACGCATTTTGAATAATAGGTATGTTGTTTATATACAATTATTAAAGAAATTATTCAAGGATGTAAATTAATATCTGTTTTTAATATAAAATAAAATTACAAGCAAAAAGTATCTAAATCAATTTAGCCATATATACAGCAAGCAAAATCAACCAATTTTTTGCACTATAAAAAAATGGAATAATTTTCAATGATTTTTTTGATTGGAAAAAAAGAAGTTTTTTGTCAAAAATTGAATGAAAATTTAACAAAATAGTTTTTGAAAAGGCATTAAAAAAGAAGAAAAAGCCCAAAATTCCGGCCATTTTTCGGGTTGGAATAGTGGGAAAATGATCAAATTTCGTTAATCATTGGTCAATTGTCATTAATCAAATGTCAATGGATAGCGGAACATTGAACCTTGAACTTTCACCCCGTGGGATATTTTCTATCCAACGGGGTAAACTTTGAACCAATTCAAAAAAATGTAAAATGTAAAACAAGAAATGTAAAATGTAAAAGTCAGCGAATTGGAATGCAATCAGAGAATCATTTCATTCCGTTCAATGTCGTTCATAATATTCTACTTTCCTTTTGAACGTTTTCATAAAATGGAGTAATTCTGTGCCTGGATTCCCAATCTTTTTTAGGGAAAACTAAAGGGCTGATGATTATTCCTGAGTCAAATTCTATATCATATAAGGGGTATTTTATCCTCTTTTGGTCAGCACGTGAAACAGTGTCTTTGATGACAAGTATTAAAATGTCTAAATCGGAATCCTCGCGGTTATCACCACGGGCGTATGAGCCATATACAATCAATGTTGCATCAGGTTCAGTAGTCATTACTGACATTTTGATCAATTGCAATATGTGTGTATTATCTTTCATGAAAAATATTTTTCAAAATAGAGAAAATGAAAAACTATAACAAAGGTAAAGAAAGTTTTTTTAAATAATGAAAAGGTAAAGCAAAGAAAATGTAAAATGTAAAACAGAAAAATGTAAAATGTAAAAGTCCGGGGAAATCAAAAATCCTGAATCAAAAATCAAATATCCTTTTCACCTTCCGTCTTATCAATATCAATATTGAATACAGGAAAATCACCGCCGTCATATAGCTTGAGGTGCGGGCAATGTAATCGCCATTTCTGGTATAGAAGGTGGTTTTGGCGTTCAGCAGCAACTCCTGTTTTATCGAGAACTCTTTCCACCACGAGGTTTTCTGAAGCACATCGCCCCTCTCATTTATAAATCCTGAAAGACCGGTGTTGGCTGACTGCACAATGCTGCGGCGGTTTTCAATGGCACGGAGGGTAGCATAACAAAAATGCTGCCTGTAGCCCGGAGTGTTGCGCCACCAGCCGTCGTTGGTGATGATGCAGATAATGTTGGCGCCGTTCTTCACATATTCCGAAACAAACTCTCCGTAGATAGATTCATAGCAAATTACCGGCGCTGCTTTGATGGTCTTATCAGGTGAATAAAACACGGTGCGCTCCTCCTGCTCACCAAGACTGCCCGAAATGCCACCCATATCAATGGCATATTTTTCAAGAAATCCCATGTATTTTGGATACGGCATTTTCTCAACAAAAGGAACAAGCTTGGATTTGTGATAAAGCTGAACTCCTTTCGAAGTGTCGAGAATGAAAGCTGTGTTGTAGGCATCATACCACCCGTGCTCTTCCGGGTAAGGCCGGGCGGTAGATGAAACCTTTTCGCCCTTTTTATACATTTTATACGATGCCATGCCCATGAGCACACTCATCTGTGGATATTCTTTCACCAGCGATCTGAGGCTATCGAAACTCACCGAGCTGTCAAGTTGTTCTTCCCACTCACCATCGGGAATTGCGGTCTCGGGGCCCACAAGCAACGATGTTTTATTGTCGGTTTTAAGTCGTGCCAGTTTCAGCATCTTTTCAAGCTGCTGACCGGAAGTCAATGCATCGAATTTCTCGTTATAAGGATCAATGTTGGGCTGCACTGCTACGACAGTAATGGGTTTTCCCTTGTCTTCGTAAGTATAGTAAATAACCAGAGAAATAATTATCGGGACAAGTATCAGATCGCCGCAGAAAGCTGCAAGCAGCATGCGTTTTCTGAAAGTTCTTTCTTTGTTAATAAACATTTTTATTGCCCGGAATATCATCACATTTGCAAGCAAAATCCATATTGTTCCGCCAAAGCTGCCCGTGTATTCGTACCATTGTATCCACGAAGGATAGTTGGCAAAGCCATTTCCAAGATTCATCCACGACCAGGTGAGATCCCAGTTGAGATGCAGGTATTCGAAGGTTATCCAGTAAACAATAAAAGTGATGTAAGCCGAACCGTGTTTGAGAATGATGCGCGTAAAATGGAAAAGGGACAATGTGAGCGACATGAACAGCGCATTCATCAGTTGGGCGCCAATGCCGGCGGGTGTTGAGAAGTAGATCCAATAGGTTGTGAAAAGATTAAAGATATACATCGCAATGTATGAATATCCGAAAAAGCTAAACCAGTTGAATTGTTCCCTGTTATTAAAAATATAGTCTTCGATAAACAGGAGGGGCACAAAACCAATGAAAAGAAAAAGCGGAAATCCGTTCACCGGCCATCCGATGATGAGCAGCACTCCGCTCAGGAGCGACAACAGGAAAAGGTATCGTTTTTTAATGACTTTCTTCATTCAGCCTTCACAGGATTTTTAAATAGTTTGATGTAAACAGGCCACGATCTTAATTCAGTAACCAGTTGCCACCTGCCGTTTAATGCAGCAATTTCTGCGGGTGTAAAAGTATTACAAATATTCGATTGCACAATGTAAGGGAAGTAATTGAATGGCTTTGTGTCCAAATCGGTAAATTTAAAATGATCAGAAGCAGGATTGCAATCATGCCTGTCGAAATTCATGGGGAATTCAGCGCCTACATCAGCAGGGGCAATGTGCGAAGCGGTGAGGTACTGATCAAGTTGTTCTTTCAGGTTGAAAAAAGGGATCACTTTCAATGACGAGTCCCACCCATTGCCGAAACGTTCAGGATACTGAATAAAATTACCGGCGAGCAGGCTGATCACTATTGCAACAGAAATCACATAACGGACAATTCTGATCTTTATAAAACCGATTGAATAAGCAAACAGAACAATTGCGATCATGTTTGTCACCATAAAATATCTGTGCGAAACAGGGTACGACAATGGAAGGAAAAAAATAATGTATGGGAGTATGGTGAAAAGAAGAATAATGAAAAGCTGCCGGCCTGCACGGTCATTGACTTTCCAAAATTTAAAGAAAACAAAAACGAGGAAAAGATAAAGAGAGATCCTTCCGAAGTCAACGATCTTCCATAAAATAAAAGTAAAATTTCTCAGTATTCCCGTAAGGTTTTTCACATGATGAAAAGTTTCTCTGCCGTCCGAAACAGCGATCCAGCCTGCAACCCGGTAATGGTAAAACAGCCAGCCCAGACAAAGAAAAAATGCAGGAAGATAAGGCACAATGCCTGTGAAGATTTTTTTTATCCCTGAATATTCTGAACGATTGATAAAAATGTCAATGAGGAAAAGCGCCGCTACATAAGAAAAACCGCGAGAGTTGAGCAAAGGCAGAAACATCATTGCAATAGCAAGCCAAAGCCTTTTGTTGTCCATAATGCAATTGAGCGCACAAAGAAATAAGAAACACACCACGATGTCGCAGCCAGCAAGGATGGTTTGTGTGGCCATGGTTGGTTCAATCAGAAGCAGCGCCAAAGCAAAATAAATAGTAAGGCCGCTGAAGAATCTCTTTGCAAAATTGTAGAACTGGTAAACTGTGGCAAGAACGAAAGGCAGAATTGCAAGATGACAACTCATTAATGATTTTCCCAGAACAGCCCAAACTCCGGCCAGATATAGGCTGTAAAGCGGCGGCGTTCCATTATCAGCATTGGAAAAGATAACTGAAGAGAAATGATTTTCATAAATAAGATTGCTGATCCTTGAAACGTAACCCATATCCCAAAACATGGGGAAAGAAGAACTGAACAGAACGATCAGGAGATATAAAAATGAAAATACCAGTATGACTACCGGTATTTTCATTTTACTAATTATGTTGAAAAGTTTGTTGATACCTGTGAATTTTATCAGTAAAAATTATTCAAAACTACAGACTCACTTAGTGCATCAGGTACATTTTCCCAAACTCATGCGTAAAGTATTTATCAGCATCCGTTGCGTTCTTATCAATAGTCTTCCCATTAATGTTTGAAACCACACGGTAGAGATAAACGCCGTTGGCAAGCTGATCGCCAAAATCATCTTTGCCGTTCCATGCATACTGCGTGATGTTTCTTCCGATGTGAATTTCGCCAAGTTCGTTCAGTCCGATTTCCCTGACAACTTTTCCTGTTATTGTCATTATCTGTATCTTGAAATAAGTCGGGATTACCGAACCGGTAAGGGTAAAGACAAACCTTGTTGAAGTGGAGAACGGGTTTGGCCAGTTCATCACTTCGGTGATTGTGGATTTGTTAATCACATCAAAATTTATTTCGTAATCGTTGTCGCCTGATTTATTATTTGATTTATCCTTGGCTTGAACAATTAGTTTGTAAGTGCCGTCAACAGGAAAATCAGCAAGATATTCTATTCTGCATTTGTTGTCATTCGCCGATGTTGTAGGATAGAATTTCATGATCTGTTGCCCGGTGGATAGCTGGGTGAAAAAGATCCGGTTTGCCGTACTGGCGCCCGGGTTTTGAATAAAGACATTGAACAGGGACGTATCAGACTGGTTATTCATCAGCAAAAACTTGTTTTCATCTTTGAGGCGGATCTCAATCAAAGGTTTGGCTGAGACAATGTCATTATCCAGAATATGCACCCCGTCAAAGGTAACATCAAGCAGTGGGTTGGTTTTATCTGATCTGACATAGAAATATCTTTCACCAATATTGTTAAAGTGGTATTGTTCCACCTGGTCGTTATTAGGATTGGCTTCAATCCAGAAGCTGTTCAAACCCGGCAAGCCCATAGTAGAATATTTAACGGTATCAATCAGAATATCGCCGGCAGGATGTTTTCTGAACCTGTGATAATACACAGGATGAATATGCCTGCTGGCATCGAGCACCCAGTAATGAACCAAAAGGCTGTCCATATTAAACTCACTGATGTTATGAATTGCCGTTGAGAACCGGAGTGTGTCGCCCTCATTGAGAGTATCCTTATAAAAATAAGAATTGAGGGAGGGATCAAGAGCCGTTTCGGGCACTTCTTTAAAGATCACCTGCCATCTTCCCATTTGTGATGGCGTATGCAAATTGGTGTCCATTATCTGCATGTCAAGCCTCAGGTAAGGATACTGAGTACTATCCACCACACTTGCCAAACTGATATCCATATTTCCCGCTATAGGTTTAAGATTTGAAACTACCAATACCTCGGTTCCATCATTTTTAACTCCATAAACATTAAGTTTAACACTGTCGTAAATATCCCTTCTCACTCTCCAGTGCAGGGAATCCCAACTTCTGGCAGGGCCAATCAGTTCTGATTTAATATCTCCTACTGTCCAGTTTGTAGTAATGTCTTCGTAACTTTGAACTAAATCACCAGAAGGAGAAAATGCTTCAGGAACAGATCCTGGATGTGCTCCTTTTTGTCCGATAATAATATAAGGTGTATTATTATTTGCAGGCAAACTTGCAGCAGTTATTGAACTTCCAATGGACTGGAATGCGCTTAGTAATCCGGCATTCCATGAAGAGTAGATAGGACTTTCGTGAGTCATCACTACCACATAATCACCATGTGGGATATGATTCAAAAAATATTTAACGGTGTCTCTATCATGATTGGATGAAAAACGAAAATCAAAACAAGGAGTTGTATAACCAGATTGACAATGAAATTCTCCATATACACCGGTATCAGGATGAATAGTGGGTATCTGACTAATCCATGGCTGAACGGAAAGAGAATCAAAAACTCCAATTTTCAACGCGCTATGACCAACGTCAGCACAACTCCAATAACCCAGTGAAGCTTCATTTCTTTTAAGCCATTCCTCAGTCCAGTTGTAGTGGGCATTGCCGGTAAAATATCCGGTCTGAGCAGTTAGCCTAACTGTATTAGGGACAAAAATAAATTTTCTCAGTGATGTGTCAATTTTAATAAAGGTATAGGCATCATTCCTGAACTGGAAAAAATGAGCTTGTCCCCATCCCCTTTTACCGGTTATGTATTGAAATGAGCTTTCATTCCAACTGAATTTATGATAATAAGAAAAATCAATACTAACCCTCCAATAGTAAACAATACTGTCTTTGGTAACAGGAAGAACAGGTGTCCATGTAACAACGCCACCGGCATGATTGATGGTTTGCGTCATTAAAACGGGGCTGTTAAATTTTGCTGTGGTATCAATTTGAAACACATAATTCTTTGGCAAGGCAAAAGGATTTCCGGTTGATGCTTTCAGTGTAACATTGAGCGAAGGAACTATCGCATATTTATAGGGATAAACAGGTGAAATATCATCGGATGTAATAAGTAGTGTTGTGGATGCGGAATTATTAGTTTCCGAAATCTCATTTTTAACCTTATCAGTACAATCAAGTGAGACAGTAAATGTATTTAATCCTATTCCGTGGGCAAGATTTACCGGCAATTTTAATTTTACAGTGTCTTTATACATAGGTGCCTTCACAAACAAAAGAGTATCCAATGCCGGAGAATTATCAGGAAATTGTCTTTTTATATGCACATAATAGGAAGTATCGAGTGCCCTGCCAATGTTTGAATGCACAAAAAACAAAGTAAACGAATCAAGTTGGGTGGTGACATTTGCAGGAGTGAAAAAAATATCGGTTGGAGTAAGTGTATAATCAGCATTGCCGAAGTAATTTATTTTTAAAGCCGGGTCGCCGTGCAGCGTCATTTCAAGACAAACAGATTTGGCGTAAAAGTCACCCGGATATAACATCTGCAAGGTATCTATGGTACTTTTTATGCACTTCCCCATTGACTGCCCATATTTCTTCACCCCGATATTTTCGTACAATTGTGTAGAATATTTATCAAGATTATCCGACAATCCGTTTGCAACCGAAGCAACATAGGCGATCATGCCTTTTTCAGGAATTAAAACAAACTCTTCGCTGGAGCTGGGGATCTGGCTATAAAGGTCGCCGGCAAGACATGAGTTTGCAATAAGCAATGGATACTTTGCTGTATTATTATAGGTGGAAGGATAGTCAATACTCACATCAAACCCAATTCCTGCACCATGCCCGAAGAAAGTCATAATGGAGACTCCGCTGTTGATGATCGCTTTCATGGAGTCAGACAAATTCTGCTGAATCGGTTGTGTTGAATTTTTAAGGAATGTCCGCACATACCCTCCGAAAAAAGGCCCTTCAATGATCTGCTTGTAGTGGTTAAGATAAGTTTGCAGAACCAACGATTGGGCGCCATCATCACCTCCGCCAAAATGAAGAACATTTTTCATCCATGCAAATTGAGGAGGGTTAAAACCTGACTGGGCCGATGACTGCACACTTTCATATTCGACCATTTTATTCAGATATGAAGTAACATCTGTTCCGCTTCTTGCCGCAAGTCTTCCTGTCGGAATGGATTGTTTATAGTCAGTTCCAAAAGTTGTAAAAAGGATATCAGAAGGAGGTAAACCGAAACCGGGAACCAATGTCTGGGAATAAATAGCAGGGTTTTTCCTGTAACATTGCGAAGCATCACCTTCGGCGGCCCTGTATCCTTTTCCGATAATAAAAAGATTTTCTGGCGGGGAATTGAAATTGGTAATGGCAAAACGGGCGAAATTCTTTATGGCAAGAGGGTCTTTCCTGATGCCATAACTAAACTGATCGTATAACTCGTTAACATCAACAACTAGGGTATCGAAACCTGTTGTAGCCCGGTAATCACTGTAGGCCCTTGCTTCATTCCACAATGCTCTGTTGGTAACGATCAGGTATTTGGTGTTGGCTAAAGATTGATCAGCATAATTTTTGAATTGTGCATAGTGAGCAGGGTCACGTGAAACTGGCTCTAACGAGAGTACATGATGTATTTGTCCTTCTGAAGTAATGTAACATTTCTTTTCAGGATGGGCCGTAATGTTTGTATCCACAACCTTATAATTGGTTCCGCTTAAGCTTGCTTTGCTTCTCATGTTATTCGTGAGATCATAAAAGAATACTGTATCACCGCTATTCACTGTAAGTCCGCTGAAGGTAAGTGATGATTTTGATTGTGTCCCGTTAGGAATATACATTTCGAAAGTACTGCTCGTTTCGAGGTTGAACTGGTGTGCGTACTTAATATTGATAAAAGCTACCGTACTTCCATCAGGATTATCCACACTTCCGAGATCATTAATACAACTAAATGCAAAATTTGTGCTGGATGAACTCAACACAGATGTTCCAAGTGTATCGAAATAATGCTTCGAATAATATCCATCCTGTAAATCAGTAATAGTTTTCCCGCAATAAGATATCTGGATATGATGATTTGGGTGAAGACCGGCATAATCAGACGTACCAATCACTTTGAAATCAATGTAGGCATTTCCCGCAGCCCATTTTGCAGTAGGAACAATAAGAGTAGTAGTCTGTGGGCACTGATAACATAAGCCAAACCCTGAACTTAGAAACCATCCCTCGCTTGCTACATATTCAGGATCCGTAAGCACACCATCAGCCCACGTTTGTCCGAAATAATATTTGTCAGTCAGGTCAGCCCTTGAATTCTTGTAAAAAAACGGAGGTGAATTGTAAGCTGAATAATTTACATCGTTTTCAGATTTCATTCTCTTTCCCGGATTCACATTTGGATTGATGGTAAGATAATAAATAGCCGTATCGTTAAACATGCTATAATTAGGATTTGCCTGATCAAGGGTGTCGCGATATAATTTTTTATCATACCATCCATCATTGTGCATTCCATAAAATTCAATGTAGTCGTGGGATTTAAAAGTTCCTATTCCGCCTTTATCGGTAATAAAAATATTTTGTTCCTTTCCTCTGCCGAATATCTGAATTTGTTTTGGATTCAGGGTGCTCACATCAATACCGGCATTTGCCAGTGTTGTGGAATCAAGTCTGTAAATTCCATCCTGTGATACAAATATTCTGTAGTATTTCAGGCTGTAATTGGGTATCCATCCGTTTTCCTGCTGTGCGAAAGCCTGACAGCAAAAAAAGATCAGGATAAGTGTCTGTAAAAATTTCTTCTTCATGAGTATTAACTTTAGAGGTTAACTTGCTCCTTTTACTTTTTTGTTGATATTGAATTTCAGAGAAAAAATATTTGACCAGAGTGCAATTGAAACTCCGCCAATATTGGTCAAAGCATAGTCTATTGACAAAGCATCTTTTATTTTTAATCCAACGCCCATGTTGGGTTCAAATGTAGTTTTAAGTTTGCCGCTGATATCTGTTTCATTCTGTATGTTTCCGATCCCTCCTCTTAAGAACAGGAAGTTTTTGTAAGAAAATTCAACGCCCATGTGGGGATCAATGCTTACAGGATTGCTTTTCACCAGCACATTTCTTTTGCCATCAAAAGTGAAATCAACATCCAGGTCGGGTGTGGCTGTAAAACTTCCGGAAAGCTTTAATTTACGCCCCGCTGAAAGTATCAGTCTGGGCAGGGTTATTTCCAGAGAACTTGCTGGAATATCATTACCTGTAAGCGTAAAGACTTCTTTCATTTGATCCGAAAGGTTAAAACTCCATGCATTGAAAGTGGAGGTGATGTCTCTTGCCATGGCTCCAAATATCCAATTCTTAACCTGATATTGTGCGCCAACATCGAGTCCGAATCCATAAGCTTTTGCAAAATCACCAACCTGCCTGTAAACAACTTTGGCATTTGCACCAACTCTCAACCCATCTTTCACTGTCCTTGCATACGAAAACAAAAATGCATAATCAGCAGCTGAGAAAGTGGTGATCTTGGAATAATCAAGGTTTCCTTCGGCATCAATCAACTGTGTTGTGTTGGGAATATCGTCCACGCCAAAACGGATGAACGAAAATCCGGCAGTGCTTTTTTCATCAATTCGTGCAGCAATGGCACCATAATCGTATTTCGCTATTCCTGCAAAATATTCGGAATGCATCAACCCGAACTGAATATTCGATTTGACGAGTTCGAGTCCTGCGGGATTCCAGTAACCTGCCGTCACGTCGTCAACAATTGCAACATTTGAATTGGACATGCCAAGGGCTTTTGCACCAATACCAATTGCCAAAAACTCATTACTGTATTTGGGCGCTTGGGCAAATAAACTACATGAAAGTAACAAAGTAATACTTGCCAATAAGATCTTTTTATTCATCATTTTTATTTTTCTCTTCAATGTGTTGAAGGTATGGTAACGCAGATTTTAAAAGTTTAGTATGTCAGTTGTAAAATAGCCGATAAAAGTACTCATAAATTTAAGAGAAAGCAAAAGTTATTTTCCGGCATAATAAGATTTTTAACTTTGAGGGACAAAAAGCGCCCTGTTCAAAAAATGATTTAATGGCACCAGCGTTTTGAATATTTGAACAACAACAGCAGGCAGATCATCTGATAAAAGTTGTTTCTTCTCAATAGGACAAAGGACAGTAAAGCTCTTGTACTTTAACAACTCAGCACTCTCGCTGTCTTTTGGGAATTCTTTTGGCACCCTGCTTACTTTCATGTCATCCAGCATTTGAAAATGTTTCAGCAACGCTTTTGAAGAAAGTATTCCCGAGATCTCTTTAAAGTTATAATAAATCTCCTGCCTGATCAGTTTTAAATTTTCAGATGAAGGCATATAAATTCCTCCGCCCAAAAAACAATTGTCGTTTTCAATGTGGAAATAATACCCGGCACGACCACCGTTTTTACCGCCCTTTGCAATGTAAGCTCCCATGTTGGATTTGTATAATGGCTTATTTTTGGCAAAGCGCACATCATTATAAATTCGGAACATGCAGTCCTTTGCATAAAGGCCCAAAACATCTTTATCAAATTTTGCGATCTCAGGGATCAGGGAATTTATAAAGGTTTCAAATTCTTTTTTGGCTTCATCATATCGGTCTTTATTAGCATGAAACCATTCGCGGTTGTTGTTCTTTTCAACGTCTTTCAGAAAAGATAAAATAAGTTTTGCATTCATAAAAAATTGTCATTTGTCAATAGTCATTTGTCAATAGTCAATAGTCATTGGTCATTTGCTTCGCGGCATTAATAGTTACTGCCTGGATTTGCTGGGCACATCAAATTTCAAATTTCAAATTTGAGTCCACTCCGATAAGTCTTTTTTACCACAAAAGCACGAAAACACCAAATTTCACGAAATTGTATTTTATTAAAAACTTGTATTTTGTGTCTTTGTGTTTTAGTGGTAATTTTCGCATTTATTACTTTTCGGAGCAGTCTCAAATTTCTTTTAAGGAATTCTTGTTTTCACCTTCTCCCATGATGGTGTTATTAAAAAACTTTCGTCCATATAGCCGATCATTTTTTCAAATTTATTCATGGGGATTGCAAAGCTCAGCATATTCTCAGGCATACAGGGACGTGCTGAAACATCGAACATGCCTAGCACCGCTTTGGGGTTTTCCTCATCTTTTTGCAGGTATGGATAATGAACGATGGAACCACAACCGGCGGCAAAAGGCGTGATCACACCATTGGGGTCAGCCTGATCGAAATTGGCAAGGGTGAATAATCCTGACAATACTTCACCTTTTGCAAAGAAAATAACTGCATCCGGATTGTCTGTTTCGGTTAATTTGTCCCAGCGTTTAAAAATGATATTCTTCCCTGCTGCAGGCAAGGTCTTTTGAAATTTCAACGATTCGACCACCACTTCCGGACTGATCTTATATCTTTCACCTTCCATTTTATCAGGGATGCCGCATGAAAGAAAGTATTTGAAAGTGGGCGCCATCTGATCTGTATAACCAAGATAACGTTTGGCGCCGCCACAGGCAATCTCTTCGGCGCTATAGCAAAGAGATTCTCCGTTGCGCACCTTCACCAGTTCACGTATCAGGCAGCTCCATCCTTTGGGACGCTCAGCTTTTGCTGCGTTTCCATCGCTGTCGCTAAAATAAAAAGTGATCGGAAGTTCGGTATTATTAAAATATTTCTTCCATTTGCTGATGAAATTTTCTTTGAGTTCAGTTTTCATGCTATTCAGAATTAATATTACAAACTTACAGGAAATTTCAATATCCTGCTACCTTTTTCATCTTTTTTTTACATAAAATAACACCCCTCATTGAGACTGCCGGAAAGGCTTCCCACTTTTATTCTAAAAAAATAATGTAGGTTTGTAGTGAAGTTAGTTTGGGTAAACTGAGATAAAAACATCAGTCATGAATGAAAAATATATCCTGTCTATTGACCAGGGAACAACAAGTACCAGGGCGATCTTATTCAATAAAACCGGCGAGGCTATTCATATTTCTTCAAAAGAATTTACGCAACACTTCCCACATCCCGGCTGGGTAGAGCATGATGCTTTGGAGATATGGCAGACTGTAGAAGTTGTCGTAAAGGAAATGCTGATTAAATTTGATGCGGGCGATATTGCAGCCATTGGAATTACCAACCAGCGCGAGACTACTGTAGTCTGGGATAAGCATACAGGCATTCCAATTTACAATGCCATCGTTTGGCAATCACGGCAGACTCTTGAACAATGTGAACAATTGAAAAACGCAGGTTTTGATGAGACTGTAAAACAAAAAACAGGCTTG
>CAISZK010000461.1 GCA_903889915.1 uncultured Bacteroidota bacterium | reverse complement strand
GATTCAAACCAGCACTGGTTTGATTCAAACTGCGAGTGGAATGATTCAAACCAGCACTGGTTTGATTCAAACTGCGAGCAGAATGATTCAAACCAGCACTGGTTTGACTTAAACCAATCGTGGTTTTGAGTAAAATATCCACGGTTTTTTTTAAAAAAAATGCGGTTTTTTTTAAAAGAAATATTGAAAGAATTTAATCGTGCGCTTCTTTAACAGTAATAAATTTGACAGCCAGAGTTTGGCTTTCAAATCTATTGTTATTAAAGTGTCTGCGATTTATTTTGTAGGAAAGATCAATTGTAATGAAACATTGTACATGTGTTCTGGTTTAATTATGGACATTCGTAAAATTTAACTTTTTTCATGCCCCCCTGAATAAAAATCATCTTACTTTTGCACAAAATCCTCAAAACGCTACCTCTTTCGGGAGCAGGCAATGAAAGGATTTCAGGCTGAGAAAATCATTAACAATACAGTTTGCCCCACTGGTTAATGTTGCAGATTAGCGGAATAGAATTTATATTTCAAGCAACATTGCAAGGGAGTGTTTAGCAAAACCCTTCTTCGCATAATAATTCATTGACAGATCGTAAAGAATTTTTTTATGATAAGTGATTTAAAAGAAGAAGATATTGAGCAGGTGATCCTCATATCCGACAAAATGGTTGGCGAAAGTTTTCAAACGCCTGATTCCATCAAAAAATACATAACCGATAAGCACAAAATACTGAAAGTTTATAAATTTAATGGCGAGATCATTGGTTTTGTTAAAGGGAAAATTATTGGAAAAAGCACTTTTAAAGACACCCTGCTAAAAACCAATTCTGTTATTAAAACGGTGTTGATGGGCGAGGGCAATATGGGCCTTGCTGAAACCATTTGTGTGAAAAATAAATTCAGGGGTACCGGAATTGCTCAGGAACTGGCTGATGATCTGATCGGATCTTTGAAACAGGTGGAGCCCATAGATATTATTTGTTCAACGCTTTGGAAGGCCGGCGGTGTGGCCAATGCCAGAAGAATTGTGGAAAATATCGGGTTTAAAATGATCACTGAAATTGAGGATTACTGGTACAAAGATTCAATTGTAAAGGATTATATTTGTCCAAGTTGCGGCAAACCTCCCTGTAAATGCTCGATGATCTTTTATAGATTAGAGATCCCCCTGAATGGCATACCCGGAATGTGTGAAAGTGATTACCCGCCTTTGTGGGAACGCTAAGGGATAAAGTAAAACGGTTCAATAACCTTTATCTTATAGCCTTAGATACTCTTCACTCACCACTCCAAAGGATAAATTTGCAGAAATGCAAATGAATTTATCATTGAAAGTGTTATTTCGAAAAATTGTCCGTAAATTTGTAAATTCATTTTCTTTACAATGACAAATTCGGAAAAGGCTGTAGAAACATTTTGGAAAGGGTTTAATTGTGCACAATCAGTGATACTTGTTTATGCTGAACGATATCACATTGACAAGGAAGTTGCATTGAATCTTACCAGTGGTTTTGGCAGTGGAATTGCACGCACACAGGAAACATGTGGCGCTGTGACCGGCGCTGTAATGGTCTTAGGTCTTGCAGTCGGCAAAGGAAACAATGATTTTCCGGAAAGAAAAGAAGAGATATATAGCCGGATACAGCAATTCATCAAAAGCTTTAAAGAAAAAAACTCCTCCACAAAATGCCGCGACCTACTCAATTGTGACATAAATACAGAAGAAGGCATTTACTATTATGATGTCCACGAACTTCACAGAAAAGTCTGCATGAAGTGCATAACAAATGCAATTGAGATACTTGACGGGATTATTGAACAGGCTTCTTAAAAATTCTCCACAAAACAGTAAATTTTCTTCACAGTAAATTGTATTTCTGTCAATTTAGGCACAGGAACGATAAGCTTTTTCCAGTTCGTACCCTGGAAACGTAATTAATACTTTCTTAATTTATTATTAACCCCAACTTCATTTCACCGATTCAGGTTTAAAATAAATTTGCTGCCTCTATTTCTTTGTGCTATAAGCAAAAGAAATCGTTTAAAGCAATTTTAAGTTATCAACTGTTGGATATTTCCTTTTGCAGGAAACCAATTCATTAATTATTCTGACAGGAATAAAACTGTGATGTTTTTGTTATTTGCTCATTAGAACATCATCTCATTGTGGACTTTTTAATCAAATTCAATAATAATTTTACAAAACAATAACTAAATTAAACTTATGAAAAACAATAAACTACTAATTCTACTTGCAATTGCTTTAAGCATTTTTTTCTTCGCATTTTCCATATTAAGCAGCAATGGAAGAGCGGGCTATACCAACTCTCCGGGGGAGGCAAATTGTACAAGCTGCCATGGCTCATTCCCTGTCAATTCAGGAGCGGGAAGTGTAACTATTACTTCAAATATTCCGGGATGGAGCTATTGTCCCGGGCAAACTTACACAATAAATGTTACTGTCGCTCAAAGTGGGTTTTCACTTTTTGGACTCGATGTCGAGGCATTATCAGGAACTTCCACTTATGCGAATGCAGGGACCTTTGTTATAACCAATACTGAAACAACGATCAAAACGTTTACGGTAAGCAGTGTTGTAAGAAATAATGTAACTCACACAGGAACCGGAAACAACACAGCAAATACACACACATTTTCATTTAACTGGGTAGCGCCGGCAACAAATGTTGGCAATGTAACATTTTATGTTTCCGGAATGGCAGCAAATGGTACAGGTGGAACTTCAGGAGATTATACCTATACGACTTCTCAGGTTGTTACTCCAGCCACACAGGTTGCGGCAAGTGTAAGTATTTCGGCATCTTCAAACCCGATTTGTGCAGGAACTGCTGTGACATTTACAGCAACGCCTGTAAATGGCGGTACAACACCGGCTTATCAATGGAAACTTAATGGTGCGAATACGGGTACAAATAGTCCAACATATTCGAATGCAGCTCTTGCCAATGGTAATGTCGTAAGTTGTGTAATGACTTCCAATGCTTCATGTGTCAGTGGAAGTCCTGCTACTTCAAATAGCATCACAATGACTGTGAATCCAAATGTTACAGCAAGTGTTAGTATTGCCGCATCTTCAAACCCGGTTTGTGCGGGAACCCCTGTAACATTCACAGCTACTCCCGTAAATGGTGGCACAACACCGGTTTATCAATGGAAACTTAATGGTGTGAATGCAGGTACAAATAACCCTACCTATTCAAATGCGGCTCTTGCCAACAGTGATGTTATTAGTTGTGTAATGACCTCCAATGCTTCATGTGTCAGCGGAAGCCCTGCTACATCAAATAGCATAACAATGATTGTGAATCCAAATGTTACAGCAAGTGTTAGTATTGCAGTATCTTCAAATCCGATTTGTGCGGGAACCCCAGTAACATTTACAGCTACTCCCGTAAATGGTGGCACAACACCGGTTTATCAATGGAAACTTAATGGGGCGAATACAGGTGCAAATAGTCCAACTTATTCAAATTCGACGCTTGCCAATGGTAATATTGTAAGTTGTGTGATGACATCCAATGCTTCATGTGTCAGTGGAAGTCCTGCTACTTCAAATAGCATCACAATGACTGTAAATCCAAATGTTACAGCAAGTATTAGCATTGCAGCGTCTTCAAACCCTGTTTGTGCTGGTACACCTGTAACATTTACAGCTACTCCCATAAATGGTGGCACAACTCCAGCTTATCAATGGAAACTTAATGGGGTGAATGCAGGTACAAATAGCCCTACTTATTCGAATGCAGTTCTTGCCAATGGTGACGTAATAAGTTGTATAATGACTTCTGATGCCGCATGTGTCAGTGGAAGCCCGGCAACATCCAATTCTGTTACTATGACTGTGAATCCAAATGTTTCAGCAAGTATTAGCATTGCAGCGTCTTCAAACCCGGTTTGTGCCGGAACTCCCGTAACATTCACAGCAACCCCTGTAAATGGTGGTACAACACCGGTTTATCAATGGAAACTTAATGGTGTCAATACAGGTACAAATAGTCCAACTTATTCAAATTCGACGCTTGCCAATGGTAATGTTGTAAGTTGTGTGATGACCTCCAATGCTTCATGTGTCAGCGGAAGTCCGGCAACATCGAATAGTATTACGATGACAGTTAACCCTGTTGTTGCAGCAAGTGTTAGTATTGCCGCATCTTCAAACCCTGTTTGTTCAGGTACTTCGGTCACATTTACTGCAACTCCTGTAAATGGCGGCATAACACCGGTCTATCAATGGAAACTTAATGGAGTGAATGCCGGTACGAATAGTCCAACCTTCACCAATGCAGCTCCTGTAAATGGAGATATTATTGTTTGTGAAATGACTTCAGATGTTGTTTGTGCAAATCCGTTGACTGCAACTTCAAATACAATAACAATGGTTGTTAATGGAACTTTGGCGCCTTCAGTCAGCATTGCAGCTTCTGCTAACCCAGCATGCACCGGAACGAATGTTACCTTTACTGCTACTCCCATAAATGGTGGAACCACACCTTCTTACCAATGGTTACTTAATGGAGTTAATGCAGGTGCCAACAACCCTGTTTATTCAAATTCTGCATTAGTAAATGGAGATTTGATAAGTTGCGTCATGACGTCAAATCTTGCTTGTGCAAACCCAGCGACAGCAACTTCAAACATCATTACCATGGTAATAACATCATCGCTCACACCTTCTGTAAGTATTGCAGCAACATCCAATCCTATTTGTGCAGGTACTTCGGTAACATTCAGCGCATCACCTGTAAATGGTGGAGATTCTCCAATTTATCAATGGCAATTGAATGGAGTGAATGTCGGGTCAAATTCTTCAACGTATAGCAGCTCAACGCTGGTAAATGGAGATCAGATCATTTGTGCTTTGAATTCAGACATGGCCTGTGCGAATCCTTCCAATGCCACTTCAAACACAATTACAATGTCGGTAACAGCCCTGGTAACGCCTACTGACACCATTAGCGCCTCTTCAAATCCAATTTGTTCAGGGCAGAGTGTAACATTTAATTCAGTTACGACAAATGAAGGAACAAGCCCTGCATATCAATGGCAGGTAAACGGATCAAACACAGGAACCAATAATCCTGTTTTCACAAGTTCTGCTTTGGCAAATGGGGATGTTGTGACCTGTATCTTGAATTCTAACCAGTTTTGCGCTTTCCCTGCATCAGTCACATCCAACGCTGTGACGATGACTGTAAATCCTTTGTTGACAACTCCGGTAATTACCCAAATTGGAAACACGCTGAATTCGAGTGCTTCCTCAGGAAATCAATGGTATATGGTACCTTCTTTATTGATCTCAGGAGCAACTTCACAGACCTATTCACCCGTTGCTTCAGGAGATTATTTTGTAGTGGTAACCGATGCTCATAATTGTGGCATTGATACTTCTGCAGTATTTCATTTTATTCTCACAGGTATATCCGTACTGTCAACAGATAATGGTTTTACTGTTTATCCAAATCCAACAACGGGGAAATTTTCAGTCAGATTCAACTCTGCATTGACTGAAAACGTCAAAATGAAGATATTCAACAGTCTTGGTAATGAAATAATGCATAAGGTCATTACTGAACAGGTTACCACAATTGACGCAGGAAGCTTTGCAACAGGGATCTATTTCATACAAATTCAAAACAGCGACGGCTTTTCTCACTCATTTATAAGTATTGGAAAATAATACTGTCACTATAAATAAAAAAAGTAGCCCCATTTACGAGGCTACTTTTTTTTATTGCTTTCTGATCAGAGAACAACTAACAACCAACCACTAACCACTAACCCTCTTTAGTTTTTCTTCTTTGCCAGATAATTCTTGATCTGTTCTTCCGTTTTCTTTCTTGCTTCCTTGATCTGCTGATATGTAGGATTGTTTACTTTTTTAAGAGCAGTAACAAGTTTCCGTCCTGAACCCTGACCAATAGCGCTTGTAACTTTTTCTTTTACATCAGTCTGTGCTCCTGTCAACGTCATTGCAAGTACTTTCAGGTCGAAGCCGGTAAATATTTCCTTAATTGTCCTTCTCGAAAGCGCTTCAAAAAGTTTCAATTCGGTTCCTTTTACTGCCGGCACCGTTTGTGGTTTGGCAGTATTTGATTTAATACCATTTACAGTTTTCTTTGCAACTTTCCTGGTGTCTGCGACCAATTTCTTTTTAACTGGTGCAACTTTTTTATTAACTTTTGATGTTGGTTTTGATTTGTTTGTGGCTTTTACCAAAACCTTTTCTTTAATACTTTTAATTTGTTTCGGTGCAACTTTGATACTCTCATTTTTTGATATTTTTTCTTTGACAACGCTTTTCAGTTCTGACAAAATATCATATTCAACAGTGTCCGGACAGCGTTCATTTATCCTGATAAGGAAATCGGATAAAATATTCATGAAGTTGATGAAAGCTTCGTAAGGAGAGTTGTAGGGGTTGAAGTATTTATGCACATCTCCATCCGAGAACCATTTGGTGCACATGTAGTAAAAGTGGTCGCTGGTTTGCAGATAACGCCAGTCTTTCAATATCTTGGGGTCGTTGCAGCGTTTTACTTTTTCTTCTATTTCATACAATTTATTAAAAGCATCATCCTGCAGGTCATTGCCCAGCCATGCAGTAAGGTCTCTTTCTTCATCAGCCCATGAAATCGGATAGCCAACATGTATCTTTGAAACAGGTTGCAGCATCTCTGACAGGTCATTGGGCGTGTGGAAAGTAAAATCAGAATGTGAAAGCACTCTGCCCGGCAACGCCCTTAGAAAGTCAAAAATTCCTGTTTCAGGCCATTGGTGTTCGCCAAAGGTTTCATAATCCATGAAAAGGTTCACACATTCCTGCTCTTTTGGAATAGCGTTCAGCCAGTCAACGTATTTCTCGGTCGTTAAAGGCCACTCAGGCCATTTTGTTTCAGAGAACCTGAAAGCAATATCATCACTGAGCTGATAGTTTTTCAATAAAACTTTAAGCTTGGGGTTGATGGAGTTACAATACATGAAGTTAGGGCTTTTCCATCCTAAAATATGTTTAGCTCCTTCTGTAAGCATGGTGTTATAACCCATGTCGGCAACCATTGCACCTATTTCATCCGAATAGATCAACTCGGTGTTACGGAATGTTTTTGGCTTCTGACCGAAAAGTCTTTCAATCTTTGCAGCTTGTAATTCAACCTGTTTTGTAAACTCTTCTTTGCTTTTAAGCGCACTGAGTGAATGGGAATAAGTTTCGGCAATAAACTCCACACAGCCGGTTGCAGCAAGCTTTTGAAAGCTTTCAATCACATCGGGCGTGTACATCTCAAACTGATCCAGTACAACACCTGAAATTGAATAGCTTATCCTGAATGAAGAACCAAATTCTTTGATCAGTTCAAGCATGGTATTATTTGCAGGTATATAGCATTTGTCTGCAACTCTTCTCAATATATAGCGGTTCGAATAATCATCATAATAATGATGGTCAACTCCGATATCAAAAAATCTATAGGTCCTCAGGCGAAAAGGCTGATGAACCTGGAAATAAAAACATATTGCTCTCATTTTGCGTTCAATTGTTTATTGTTCTATTTTCTAATTTCTTTCAATTATTCTTTCTTCCGATAGCCATTTCGTACACCAGCCTGACTTTAATTGCTGAATCGTCCCATTTCAAATTATCAACTTCTTCTTTTCCGTAGCTGATAAACATTTTTGAAAGTGCATCATAGTGCAGCAGGCCATAAATGGAATCGGAAAGTGCATCAATATCCCAGAAGTCAACCT
Organism: uncultured Bacteroidota bacterium; assembly: GCA_903889915.1. Lineage (GTDB taxonomy): Bacteria > Bacteroidota > Bacteroidia > Bacteroidales > CG2-30-32-10 > CAISZK01. The sequence goes on along the minus strand of CAISZK010000461.1, from coordinate 18,084 downwards.
TCAAAGCATGGCGCAGCACTTCGGCAACACCTGATTGTTTTGAAATGACCACAGGAACATTCGATCTCATCGCTTCCAGCGGAGAAATGCCAAAAGGCTCTGATACTGATGGCATCACATACACATCGCTCATGGCAAACATGGTGTCAACTTCATCACCTTTAAGGAACCCGGTGAAATGAAATTGTGTTGATATCTTTAGTTGTGCCACACGTTTGATCATTTTGTAAAGCATATCGCCCTGTCCGGCCATTACAAAACGCACATTCTTATCTTTTTGCAATACCTTGTTTGCTGCTTCAACAAAATAGTCAGGTCCTTTTTGAAAAGTAACTCGACCTAAAAAGGTGACCACTTTTTCCTTTACATGTTTCTTTGCATCAAGAACTGCAGGATTTTCAGGTGGTTCAACTGCATTGTGAACAGTCACCACTTTATCAGCATCAATGCCATACCTGTCAATAACGATCTGACGCGTAAGGTGGCTTACGGTAATAACCATATCCGCCTCAAGCATTCCTTTGCGTTCAATATCAAAAACATTCTGGTTGATATTCTCACCCGAACGGTCAAATTCAGTAGCATGCACGTGTACCACCAAAGGCTTTCCGCTGATCCTTTTTGCTGCAATTCCTGCAGGATAAGTCAACCAGTCGTGTGCATGTATCACATCAAATTCATTTGTAGCAGCCAGTGTAGAAGCAACAAGTGCATATCTTGTAACTTCCTGCATAAGATCTTTTCCGTATTTGCCTGTAAATTCAAATTTACTTGAAAAAACACTTTGATCTGAATCCGTATGATCCAATAAATTCTCACTGGATATTCTTGCAAATTCTTCCGGTGACACATAAGGGATCAGGTTCGAACCTATCTCCATGTATGTTATCTGCTTCCAGTATTCCTTGTAAGTTTCGCTTGTAAAATCAATGGAAACATCACTTGCATTGACAAGTCTGACAGCTTCCTGACTTTCATCTCCATAAGCTTTGGGCACTACAAACAAAACATGAACACCCTGTTTCAGCAGAGCTTTGGTAAGCCCGAAACAGGCCGTTCCAAGCCCGCCAGTGATATGTGGAGGAAACTCCCACCCAAACATTAATACTCTCATCTACTTATATTTTAAAGTTCCAAGAACCAAATTCCAAATTCCAAATTCCAAATTCCCCAATGACTATTGACTATTGACCATTGACCAATGACTAATGACTATTCACTCTCTTCCCACTTTTCGATCATCTTTCTTATCCTGAGAATCTCACCCACACTCCATGCCTGTGATAATGCACCACCTGCTTTGTGCGGAGGATCACCATCGAACACTTCAGCGATCGTTCCAACGCAATATTCTTTCATTGCTGCATCAAAACCTTCGTAAAGGCACTTGATATAGGAAAGTCCGCTTCTTCCATGAACTTTCAGAAATCCTTCGGCAAAATGACCAAGCAGCCATGGCCATACAGTTCCCTGATGATAAGCTATATCTCTTTCAGTCTGGTTGCCGGCATAAGTTCCTTTATAATCCGGATGTTTTGGTGATAACGTACGCAACCCACGTGGCGTGAGCAATTCCTGTTGAATTCTTTCCAGTATAAGTTGCCGTATTTTATCACTTAACGGAACGTAAGGCAATGAAGTTGCAAACACCATGTTAGGTCTTACTGTCCAGTCTTTGAAATCACCATTGACATAATCTGCAAGGTAACCTTTGGGTTTACTCCAAAAAGTTTCTTTAAATGCAGCAGGAATACCATCAGCAATAGGTTGCCACTCATTGACAAAACTATCAGCCGAAGCCAGTTTGGCCACTTCAAGTGCAAACATCACTGCATTGTACCATAAAGCATTTATTTCCACAGGCATCCCGATACGCGGCGTAACAGGCTTTCCATTGACAACTGCATCCATCCATGTTAGCGCTTTGCCCTGTTCACCTGCATAAACCAGTCCGTTGCTTTGCATTTTAATATTATACAGTGTCCCGTCTTTGAATCCGTCGAGTATCATGATCATTTTCTCACTATACTCTTTCCAGATCTTCGCTTTTGTGTTCGTGTAATCAGCATATTGCTGCAACGCCCAAAAGAACCATAAGGGTGCATCAACAGAATTATAAACTGCATGATTGCCGTGGCCTACATTTGGGAATAATGGTCCGTTTAATTCAGAAACCATCGAATCAATCACTGCCTTACAGGTTTTCGGATCATCAACTGCGAGCGTGATGCCGGGTAATGAAATAAAAGTATCTCTGCCCCATCTTCCAAACCAGGGATAGCCTGCCATCACTTCGGTTTTATCGCCCGAATGAACAATAAACTGATGTGCTGAATTGACAAGGTTGTTCACAAAGCTGTCGCGGGGAATTCTTTTTTTGATCTCGGAAGTGAATAATTTTTTCAGCAACGGAGCCTGTTTTTCTGAAGTACCTGCTGAAAGTATAATGGCTTCACCTTTTTTTATAGGCATATCAAAAAATCCGGGAACAAAAAGATCTTCCTGGTAATCGTAACCCCTTGCCTGCTCCTGAGCATATTCAATGTTGTAATACCAGTCAGGAGCATGTGTGTACTCGTTTTTTCCTGAGAATTGAAGAAACAGGTTGGTATATCCTGTGTACATCCTGTATTTAATGCCGTTTTCAGCTTTCTCGTATTTTTTATCAACAAAAACATTTGCCTTTGTAAGCTTGTGAATGTTGCGGAAAGCCAGGTAAGGCTTAATCCTGAGGATAGTCGGTGAATGTGCATCTTCAAGAACATAACGCACCAACAATCTTTCTTCATCAAGCACCAGCAAAAACTCCATTGTCAACACCACTCCGCCAACGCGAAATGTCAGCTTGGGAATAGGTTCAAGGGTGAAATCGCTGAAATATTTATGCCCTTTTGGGTTGTAAATTCCGCATGCATACTTATGAATACCAAAATTAAATTCGGCCTCCTGTTGGATAATTGTAATATCAAGCGCTGAAAGCAAAACATGATTTTCTCCGTCAATAGCCGGCTGTGGTGTAACAAGCATTCCGTGATACTTCCTTGTATTGCAACCCAAAATGGTTGTTGAAGCATAAGAACCCGCTCTGTTCGACCGCAGCAGTTCCCTGTTAAGTGAATATTCAAGGTTCACCAACTGGTTCTTATCAAAATTAATATAGCTCATGTTCGGGATTACTTTATTAAAAATTTGTGTGCAAAGATAATGATATTAATCTTTTGCATATTAAAACATTCAAATCTTTAAGATTTTTTTAATAATTATTTTTTAGCAAATCAGTTAAAAGTTTAATTTTGATATGGTTGAAGTTAAATAATACTTGTCAATAAAATTGGGAATCAACCGTCCCAATTCAGCAAAAAGGCTTTTTTAGCATCATACCTTTGAAAGAGTGTGTTTATAAACTTTCAAAAAAACAGACTTTAAACGATCCCGTCAATTAATGCCAAGATACTTAACAAGGAAGCAAAAACACTCCATGTTCCCTTGCTGAATTTTTACAAATTAAGCCATTATTCACGAAATAAAGTGAAAACTTTTTAAACCTTAATCTTTTCTTAATTTAGAATTAATGAAAATTTAATTTCGTCACTCCGTGGACTTTATAATTTTGACTATTCAAAAATTAACCATTATTAACAATGTAATGTTGTGCCAGACAAAACATTAAAGGTTAACAAAAAATTAAAGATTGCAGTTAGTGAAAAAAAATTAAACCGTAGCATTATGAAAAATTGGATAAAAGGAGCATTGATTTTAACCGGTATGGTCATCACTTTTACCGTGTGTGTGTATGAGTTCTACATCAATAAACCTACGAAGGATATTGAAAAATTAATTCCGGACTTCACTGTGAACACACAGAAACTCTATAAGGAATATACGACAAATAAAGATCATTCCGATTCGATCTACAAAGGAAGAGTCATCGAAATTTCAGGCAAAATTGATAAAGTTGAAATTATGGATTCCACAATTGTTGCTGTTTTTGTGTTTTCGAAGGGCGACTTTGGTGATGCCGGCATCCGTTGCATGATGTTGCCCAAATATAATGACGAAATTAAAAAGGTTTCACTGGGATCAAAGATCAACATCAAAGGATATTGCTCCGGGATCAACGAGTCCGATGTTATCCTTGAAAAATGCAGCCTGATCAAGGACGAATACACCTCTTCTATATTGCTTATGGATTTTTAAAAACTACAGCGGATTTAACGGAAGCGCATGATATGATAATTCCGTTGTGAAAATTTAATTTTTGCAATAAAATACATTTCTCCATTCGGGTTATTTATCCCGATCAATAAATAATTTTTCATTTTTGTTTTCCCTTCAAGGTTTGAATTAAAGAAAGCGCCAGTCTTAATAAGGTTATAGTAACATTACCCTTTGATCCCCCTCCGCTTTTATTACGAAAAAGATTTTAATGCTTTTGGGAAACATCCAGTGTTTCCGCAGGTATTTCGGGCTTTTTTCAGCACCCTGGAATTTTTGTTATATTTTTTTTGGAAATGATGTAAATATTTTTTTTACTTTTGGGCTGTCATTTACCATAAGTATTTTTCTATAAAATCCAACATCATGAAACATGCAAGAAAGTACGATTACATCTATACTTACCGCAAGGTAAAAAGGAAAGGAAAGATTGACGGACGAGGCTTCAAATGGAAGTTCTGGCCATTTGTAAAAGCTGAACATGAAGTAAGACCTTCTATGGACCAGACTGACTATGCCCAATTTGAAAAGGAACTTTTTAAAGTAGGACAACAGGAACTTCGCACACTATCGGAAGATTGGGAACAACTGGATACTAAATTAAAAACAAATTATTGCGTTGCAAAAAGCATTTATAATAAAGCTTTAAAGAGTAAAGAAAAAGAAACCGATGAAGCTATAAGGGAAAAGGAATCATTTACCAGAGTCAGCAAGGAATATAGCGATCTGGGCAGACCTGCAATTTCATCCACATGGACATTGTTCTGGCTTTTCTTTTTTGGAGCTGCTGAATTTCCATTAAACAGTATCGTTTTTCAGGTGATAGGTGAGAACTTCTGGCTTACTATGATTATGGCTGCCGGCTTATGTTTTGCCATACCATGGTCAGCACATTTCTTTGGAAAAGCAATTAAACAGGAAGAAAAATCAAAGAGTGATAAAATTTTAATTGTGATTACTCCGATAATTATTCTCGCTCTTCTTGCCGGTATTGCTATCGTAAGAACTGTCTTTTTTGAAGCTGCTCAAAGCAATTTTAAATGGCTGCATCTTGACATTTCGCCAACCACACTGGCTGTGCTATTCATCATCATCAATCTGACAATATTTTTTGTTTCTGTTCTTGTATCATACCAGGGTAGTCATAAAAAACATGACCTTTATAAAAGCATGTGCCGCCGTTATAAAAATGCTTTGAAATCTTTGAAGAAAGAAACCACCGAAGCTGATATTGCTAATGCAAATTATGCAAAGGCTGTTGACACCTATCATGCAATGAAAACCCAAAGAGAAGGCTGTCATAATTCATATACTGAAAGGGCAAAATTTATTATTGTAAAATTGGGGACATACATGGAAGTGTATCGTGGGCACAACATTGAAGCAAGGAAAAGCGCAGGAATCCCACTTTGTTTTAAGCTCGACTTAATGAAACTGGATATTCCTGAAAACCTTTTGCATGAAAATTTAAACTGGGATTGCCCGGATGATATACAAAATAATGAAGCAGCCCATAGTCCTAATTCAAATTAACCCTGATGAAAGTAAAATATTTTTTAATTTTCCTTGCTTTATTAGTAGCAGTTTCCTGCAAAACAAAACAGGAAGGAAAGCATAAAATTTTCATGTTGCTGTTTGATATTTCGCAAAGCACAAAACAGGAAGAGATGCTTAAAAACTACATGGTAAATTATAAGCAGATTCAAGCAAAATTCAAAGAAGGAGATATGCTTGTTGCTGGACTGATCACTGAAAAATCAATTTCCGAACTTTCGTTTCCGATCAATTATAAATTCCCTGTTTATAATGCCAGCACTGACAATACTCTTTATGCAAATGCCGAAAAAAACGGTTTTGATTCAACGCAGGCGAAAGTAAAAGATTCATTAAAAGTTTTAATTGACACCTTGCTTCATTCAAAGCGAAACGTGATGCACACTGATATTTTCAGTTCACTTCAATTGGCCGAGAAAGTTTTTAAATCTTATAGTGATTATACAAAAGTTTTAGTCCTTATGTCCGATATGGTCGAATCAATACCAACGTGCGATTTCGACAGGGAGATACTGAATGAATCAAAAATAAAAAGTATCATTTCGGTTAATGAAAAAAACAATATCATTCCCGACCTTTCAGATGTGAAAGTTTACGTGGCAGGAGCCAATTATAGCAATGCTGAAAAGTACAATCAAATCCAGACATTCTGGATGAAATATTTTGACAAATGCAAAGCGAATTTTACCAAGAACAATTATAATTCGGCATTGATAAATTTTGATGAATAAATGAAGAGTTTGTTGTTTGTTGTTAGTTGTTGATGAAAAGACAATATTAATATTGATCAAAAAACAAAGATGATTGATAAGGACAAATATGTTTTTCTGTTAGGAGGTCACGATCTCGAAATGATGGAGATCAAAAATATCCTTGTAGGACATGGATTGACTTATTATGACAACAATCTTGAATGGGGCGCAAAGCTTAGTTCTTACTCAGAATACTTCAATGGAGAAAAAACTTTTGTGGGCATTGAATTAATCAAAGACATAGCTACACCAAAAAATTATGAGGAAATTGATCATCACAATGAAAATTCAAACAAACCTTCTTCCATTGAACAAATAGCAGGATTACTAAAAATAGAATTAAACAATTATCAGAAATTGGTTGCAGCTAATGATCGTGGCTATATTCCTGCTATGGAAAAAATGGGAGCAACAAAAAAGGAGATAGATAAAATACGATTAGAAGATAGACTTGCACAAGATGTAACTATTGAAGATGAAAAATTAGCAGAACTATCAATAAAGGAAAATCTTTCTAAAGTTGATGATATAGTTATTGTCAATGCGCTTACTGAAAAACATTCGCCAATTATTGATAAGCTATACCCAATTCAAAAGTTGATAATTTGTACCAATTTTCAAATAGATTTTTATGGTCACGGAGCATCGGTGGTCGCCGAAAATTGGCAAAATTTAATTAAAGAAAATAAAGTTTATTCAGGTGGCGGTGCAGATGGGTTTGTGGGTACTGTGAAAGGTGCATTCGATGAAACGCAGATTTCTGTATTAAAAAAGGAATTAATTGAACTTATCAAAGGGATATGAGTTTGTATAGCTATCATATTTTTTATTTTCCCTTTCGATGGGATAGAAAAGGATGTAAGAACAAAATATTCACAGAGCGTTTTGATCTGAATAAGATTAAAATTGCCAGCGATTCACAATGGCAAAATATTTCGGTTCCTCTGACTCCACAGTACCAAAATGAACTTTATAACGAGAAAAATTTTTATTACGATTTTGTACATTCCGTTCTTTATGATAACGGACAGTGCAACCAACAGCGCAACCCAATTATAAGGCATTTTGAAAGGAAAGAAGCATATAATACAGAGCTTCGTTACAATATTAAAGTAATTGCTGATCACGAAAGCTTTTATGAATTAAAACTTAAATCCATAGTTCTCAATCTTTATTCAACTGGTACAGGAATAATCATGTTTTACATAGAAAATGAAAAGTATCCCGAACTTGATGATGTGAGAAGAATAAACCAATTTGGTCGTAGAGTGTATCCACCATTTCTTGATGCCAGAATTGGAGTTGCAGGAACTAAATACTCGGAACTTGCCGATTTTATTGAAATAACAGGGCTTCACGGACCAGCACAGAGATATTCAGATGATTTTACTTCTTTTTCTTCGAATGACGACTGGAAGCCTGCGCGATTTATCACGTCACTTATAGAAGATTTGACGGAAGAATTAGAACCTCCAAAACCTGTGGTGGATGATAGAATGTTTACTCAATGCTGGTATTTTAATTATAATATTTCGGCAATGATAAAAGACACCAGTTCTTTTAATAAATTTGTAAAAAGTGTTGATTGGAATAAATTTTTATTTGTGGATGGTGGAAGTGAAGCTACATGTAGAAATTCAAAAATGCTTGAAAAACAAAACAAAAAACATACCTATAAACGTTGGCAGCAGAATGGTACTTTATACGGAATTACCCGGTATTCATTTGTGGCAATTTCAAATAATTCGACATTTGCCCAGAACGTTTTATTAACTCACATGCGTACAATATACGCACGTATGGCCGAACTTGCATTATTGCAACGGGCATCTACTTTAAAATTCTCTGATGAAGTTACTGTATTAAGTCAATTATCAGAAAGAGGAGTGCGACAAATAGCAAACAGAATTAGTAATTTTTACAAAGAGTATATCAAATTTGTTAACCAGATTTATTTCCGCGAAGTAACTGCTCAAGAACAGGGTATAGAATTATATACGTTAATGCAGGAAAGCATGAAATTGAATGAACAGGTAAAAGGGCTTGATGCAGAAATAGAAGAACTGCATAATTATGTTGCATTACTTGAGGATAAAAAAAGGAATAAAACTGCAACTAATTTAAACCTTATTGCAGTTTTATTTATCCCTGCTTCATTTATTGCAACAGTGTTAGGTATAGGTTTTATTAATTCTGGTGATAAAATTATTTGGCAAGCATGCCTTAATGATAATGTCCTAAATGCATTGATTCTCATTATTGGCGGAGGATTGTTAATAAGCGGATTGATACTTTTTATCATGTATTTTAAGTCAATAATAAATTCCATTAAAAATCCATTCATAAGAAAATAAACATGTATAAACTCTCATTCACCCTAAAACAACACACACCCATTATCCATTTCCAGCACGAGCAGGAAGGGGCAACGCTCAGAGCTACGGAAGTGAAACCGAAATTGGATAGGTTTATAATTGATAAATTGAAACAAGATGGAAAAGAAGTACCAAAAGAATGGTTGGTTGGGAAAGGAGATCACCCTGCTTTAAATTATAAAATGAAGATTCAAGAAAAAAATAATAATGGATTATTATTTTTGCCACTGGCACTTGAACAAAACAACCCTGAGAAGAAAAATGAAATTGCCACTTCCCTTAGTATTAACATAAATAATATTATAGCTCCAACACTTTACTTTGCAAATGAAGATAAGATTAAATTTAATCAAAATAAAGTTGATACAACAAGAAGCAAACTAAATGAAGTAGCACTTGCAAAACTCAATAATAGCGATATTTGTTTGGAAATTGTAACAATATCTAAGGAGATTTCATCTGAAATTAAAAACTATATTGTTTCTTTCTTTCTACAAACAAATTTCGGAACTAGGCAAAATAAAGGATTTGGCTCGTTTACTATTACAAAAATGAATGGCATTGCTCAAGAAATTAGTACAAAGATGTTTCCTCCTGGCACCTTTAAGAAAAATATTAATGGAAATGCCAACACAAGAATTAATGCAATTTTTAAAACAATAAAAGAAGAATATCAACTTCTGAAAAGTGGCAAAAACCATGGTGGCTACCAAAAGTCAAAATTATTTGAATATTTTGTAAACCAACCTAACCCCATAAGATGGGAAAAGAGAAAAATAAAACAAGAATACAATTCCAATAAAGCTGCAAAATTCAGTGGTATAGAATTAACCAGAAGAAATGAACCGATCGATATTATAGATGTAACGGGTATTGACTATAATAGTTTTTCTGATAGGCAAACAAATAACTATAAATATATTCGAGCTTTTTTGGGCTTAGCAGAGCAAATAGAATTTCAAGTTGGCAACCCGGTAGATAGGGGAAATAAAATGATTGCAAAAATAGATGGTTCTGCTACAGGTTTAGAAAGATTTCAATCCCCAATAACTTTTAAAGTAATAAATAATGACATTTATTTAATACCAAACGACTCCTTTACTGTAATTTATGGCAAAACGGTAACTATTACCTTAAAATTAAAAAATGGAGGACTGTCTCATTCGTTTAATTTAGATATACCAAGTAGTTTTGACTTGGATGATTTTTTGATTAATTCTTTAAATTCCACTTGGATAAAAATTTAAGTTATGAAATATCTCGCCATCACCATTGGCACCATTTACTAAATACTTTTTTTAACCAAAAACATAAGATAATTTTGCACTAGTATTTTAATAAAACACTATTTTAAAACATTATGAATACTCTCACTCAAATACAAGCTTTGTTGCAAGCAAACCTTCCATTGCTTAAACAAAAATACCCTGTTGACAGCCTCGGCATCTTCGGATCATATTCTCGTGGTGACCAAACTGAGGAAAGTGATATTGATATTCTTATTGATTATCATGGCAAGATGGGTTATAATTTTATTGAGTTGGCTGAAGAACTTGAAAGAATTACAGGAAAAAAAGTTGACTTGGTTTCAAAGAAAGCTCTGAAACCAAGCCATTGGAATTACCTTAAAAAACAAATTATTTATGTCTGACAGACCTGTTTTTTTAATTATTGAAGATATACTTGATGCTGTAAATGCTGTATTGGAATTTATTTCAGGAAAGGATTATGAAACTTTTCTAAACGACCGTATGTGCAGGGATGCAGTACTCAGGAATATTGAAGTTATTGGGGAAGCTATTTATAAATTACCAGATGATTTTCTATACGAACATCCGGATGTGGAATGGTATAAGCCAAGAGGAATGAGAAACCGTCTTGCGCATGGATATTTTGCTGTAGATTTTATGATAGTTTGGGAAACAGCAACAGAAATTTTACCTGAGTTTAAAATGCAAATTGAACAATTACAAAAAGAATTATGATCACGACAACTTATCTCGCCATCACCATTGGCCCCATTTACAAAACACTTTTGCAAGCCCGAAAGGAACGCGAAATTTGGATTGCAAGCTATTTCTTCTCATTGATAATGGAAGAAATTGTAAGCGAATTAAAGAGCAAAGGAAACATCATTATTCCTGCTACTCCTGATAAAAGTTTGACACCCCCCGGAGCAGGTATTTATCCCGACAGGTTGATCATGACTTTGAATAATGATTCTTTTGAAGCTGAAAAATTCTTGGATTCATTGTTTGAAAAATTGTCTGGTAGAACAGGAATGAATGTTGAGTATTTGAAGAATTACCTTCAGATCTATCACATTTTAATTAGTCAGGAACAACTCGATAAATTCTCATTGAAAGATAAGGATGGAAAAGAAGTTATTTCCTTTATCCATAAATTAAATCACCTTCTGAATATACAGGAGCTAAAAGCAAAATATAATCCGACTCCTGAAGCTTTCTTCAATGATTTATTTAAAATTGATACTCTCAGGAAGCTTTATAAAAAGGCATATCCTGATGAACCTAAAAGACATTTTCCATCTATCCTTGAAATATCTGCAAAAGATTCAAAATTTCCACAGGATGTTTTAGATCTTTTATACATGGATGATGAGGAATTGAAGTCTGAAGAACTGACATTAAAAAATGAAAAAATTCAAATGCTGACTGAAAAGCACAAGAAGCAAAAATATATTGCCATCATTAATGCTGATGGGGACAATATGGGAGAGGTGATCTCTGAATTAAAAAATAGTGATCAGGATGTAAATGATTTTTCTCAAAAGTTGGCTCAGTTTTCACAGGAAGCCGCGAAAATAATTACAAATTATGGAGGTGAAGTTATCTACATAGGAGGCGATGACATTCTTTGCATGGCGCCTATTGTTCATAATGGAAGCAATGTTTTTCAACTTATTAAAGACTTGAACATTAATTTTCATCAGGTGTTTTCTGATGAAATTTACACTAAGAATGCTGTCTCACTTTCTTATGGACTTTCTCTTACTTACTATAAGTATCCATTGAATGAAGCATTGGAACTTTCAAGAGATTTGTTGAAAAAAGCTAAAAAAATTAAAGACAAAAACTGCATGGTGTTCCAGCTTCTTCAACACAGCGGTCAATATCGCGAAACAATTTTAAAATTCGAAAAAGGAAATAGTTTTGATTCCTTTTTGAAAATGCTGAACGATTTTTCTAATAAAGAAAATTTATTGCAATCACTCACTCACAAATTTGTGGATGACAAAGAGATGTTTCTTGCAATTGCAGGAAAGAAAGAAAGAATAGAAGGCTATTTTAATACTCATTTTTCACCTAATGAAAAAGGGGAGGATGTAAAGGAATTTATCAAAGCAGTGAAAGAAAACCTCGTTTCGACCTTTGATAATTTTAAAGGGAAACACGAGGAAGCTATTCAGCAAATGAACACGATATGTAGAATCTTAAAATTTTTGAGCAACGATGAGCAAAATAATTCTTAAAATCACTCCCGTTGACGGGTATTTCTTTGGTTCGGAAAACCGAAGGTCAGACGACACTGTAAATTATTTTCTGAAATCATTCACAGTCCCGCAGCAAAGCACCATGCTGGGCGCTATCCGATACATGTTTCTGAAATTTGTTGCAGGCGATGCTGTTTTTAAAGATAACAAAATTGTTGATAAGGAAGCGGCAAAAAAAATGATTGGTGAAAAGAGTTTCAATTTAAATGAAACTGATTTCAAAATGGGGAAAATAACATCAATTTCGGAAGTCTTCTTGTTGAAAAATGATACGCCTTTTTTGCCTGCGCCCTTTGATGCAGGATTAGAAGGAATTAATTTTATACAGGATTCAGGCATTCCTGATATTGCCAATTATTCCGCAAAGGAACATTATCCAAAGAAATTTGCAAGCAAAGATGATCCGGATTTAGTTAAATCTTGCTGCATATTTAAAGAAGTTATACAATCGGGAAACAAGAAGGACAATAAGGGTGATGATGACGATGATGCTTATTACAAGCAGCAATATTATCGCTTATCCGAAGGCTGGTCGTTCGGGGTAGAACTGGAAAGTGATGATGAATCATTAAAGAAATTTGAGAAGGAGTTTTTTGTGAATATGGGAGGCGAAAACAAATTGTTCAAAATTGAAAAATTAACCGGAGTTTCTTTGAATAAAGATGAAATCATTGAAAGATTTAAACATTCCAAACTTTATAAAATAGTGTTGATTTCCGACACTTATTTTAAAGATGATCCTTATAAAAATTGTCTGTTTGCATTTTCAAAAACAAAATCATTCCGAAACCTGAAATCAACAGTAGATGACACGAAAAAATATCAAAACAGATCGTCTAGTGACAATGAAAGTATGAATCAAAGCGGTTTGGTTGAATTGATGGAAAGCGGCTCGGTTTTTTATTTCAAAACAAATGATGAAGCTGAAAAGTTTAAAAAGCAAATTGACAACGAATATTTAAGTAAAGCAGGCATGAATAAATATGTTCTGATTCAACCCAAAACAGTAAATTAATAATCTTAAAATAGTAACAACATGGAATACACATTTTACAAAATCAAAACACTGAGCAATACTCATGTGGGCAGCGGACAAAACAGTTATGGTATAGTGGATAACATCGTTCAAAAAGATGTGCTTACTGAATATCCCTGTATGAACAGCACAAGCTTAAAAGGCGCATTGCGCGAATGGATGGAAAAGGAACTTCATATAGATATTCCTAACCTTGAATCCATTTATGGCTTTGGCAATAAGAAAAAAGACAAGAAAGAAGTTGACCAAAAAACCAATCAGCAAGGTACGCATAATTTTTTTCAGGCTAATTTGCTCAGTTATCCTATGCGAAGCAACAAAGTGCAACACTTTAATGTTACCTGCCCGAAAATTATTTCCGATTTAAAAACCAATTTAAATTTGTTCGGAATTACACAATTTGATTCTGAGTTGGACAATCTGATAAATGCAAATCCGGCTGAAAAACCAATATCACTGGCAGGAACTGAAAATGCTATTATTGAAATGCACGATATTGTTACAATGAAAAAAGATGGACTGGATAATTCCGATAAAATCAAATCACTTTTCGGTAATAACCTCGTAATTATGAATGACGATCAATTTAATAAACTGATCAAAAAACTTCCTGTAATTACAAGAAACAATCTGGAAAACGGGCAGAGCACCAATTTGTTTTATGAAGAGGTTGTTCCCCGCGAAACTTATTTTGGTTTCCTTATTGGTTGCAAAAATGATATGGATATTAAATTTGATTCTGAAATTGGAGTAAATAAGCTGTTTCAGATAGGCGCTAATGCCACCGTTGGTTATGGATGTTGTGAATTAACTAAACTAAATTAAAAAGCTATGGAATCAACAATAAACGAAATGCTTCGCCATGCAATAGATGTTATTGATGGTAATGATAAAATAAAAATTGAACACAATAGCAGAATAAAAATAAAAGGAATCTACGAAAGTTATATTGCACAGTTTGGAGCGCTGGAAAACCAGTTGTTAATGCCAAGTACTTTCGCTGTTTATTGCAACAAGAAAGCAAACGTTGGTGAAGGCGACAGGAGCCAGATTATTCAGATGATCTTTAAAGTGATTAACTTGTATCATACGAACTATTTTGGAGTTGGTATTGAATATGATGCCTGGATTAAAAAAATCATGAAAAACCAGGATCATTTTGCTGATGAACATGAGCAGATCATACTGGATGCTTCAGTGGCATTGAAAAGAGCTATCAGAACTTTTGAACTACTTGATAAATAAAAATGTTTATGGAAAAAACATGTAATTTAGGCTGGCATTATTATCGCAATTATTTTCATGGTATTGATTTATCAAATGATAATAACAGATTGTCAAGCGATGCCACAGAAAAAGAATTCAAGAAAAGGAACAATGAATTGGTCAATGTAGCATTTCCTCTTAAAGAATTAGCCAAAGGGAATGTGCTGATTCCGCTCGAAACAATTTATCCCGGATTAGTGACAGGGTTGGGTTATTCACATGAAGTGTCTGCTAAAGGTGAAATGAAACTTGGTTTCTTTTTTGATTACACAACAGGGTTGCCTGTTATTCCCGGCAGTTCCGTCAAAGGGGTATTGCGTAGTGCTTTTCCCCAATGGATATATAAAAAAGGGGAATTCTTAGCTCCTAAAAATGGAGAACCAGAATCAATTAAAATCACTAAAACATGTTGGATAGAAAGTTTGCTATCAGGCAAACCTATTGAGGAAATAGATTATAAAGAAGTAAGGGAAAACATTCATAATATTGAGGTTGCCATTTTTGAAGGTATAAAAGACAAAAATGAAAAAAAACCGGAAAGAAAATTTTACTCCATTTATGAACGCGATATTTTCTTTGAAGCATTTATCAGCAAAGCCGGAAAAGACAATAAAATTCTGGGCACAGATTCGATCACTCCCCATATTAAAGGTACTGACACACCCTATCACGAAGCAATGTTGCAAAACCCCGTGCCTATTCCTTTTATGAAAATATTGCCGGGAGTGCAGTTTACTTTTCAATTTGATTTAAAGAAAAGCGGAGGTTTAGAAGCCGCGGATAAAAAAAATCTTTTTGAGAAAATTCTTTTAACCATTGGCATCGGCGCCAAAACCAATGTGGGTTATGGGCAATTCAGAGATTCAAAAATCGGTGGTGGTGATAAAAACAAAGAGGGCAATACCGGCGTAGAAAAGACTAAGCCGGAATTGAAACCCTTAAATACAACTTTCACTCTAAAAAATGATCAGGTAGTGAGTGAGTTTGTTAAAGCCGATCTTATGAATCCAAAAATGAAATCATTTCGCATAATCTCTGATGTACCGGATAAAGGGAAGATTTTAACCATCAGCTATTTTTCTGAAATTGCAGGTGGGGCTAGAGTAATACTTAATATTACAAATCGAAATAAGGATAAATCCATTCAGAATTGTACGGTTGGCAAAGTTTTGAAAGATGGTGAAACCATTGAATAATTCTTTTTAAATTCCTTAATTGTTATTTATTTCATGTCATTTGTTTTACGTCATTTATTGCTTGTCATTTGCTTCGCGTCATTTTTAATCAACTCCAATGACCACCAATGACTATCAATGACCATCAATGACTATCAATGACTATCAATGACTATCAATGACTAATGACTAATGACAAATATTAAAATGATCAAAGTCCAAACCTATCGCGCAATCCCCTTACTTTCTCCTGTTGACAGCGAAAAACTTTTTCGCAAAATGGATACCGAATGGTTTCGGGTTGCTGTGAATGGTATGTATAATAGCAATAAAGAACGCTTGCATAAGGCAGGGGTGAACACTGAAATTTTTCATAATCACGACGAGAAAACGGGAAAGACTAAACCGGGCTATCCGCTTATAAGTTACCACAAGTTTTTATGCCAGTTTTATCTTGTCTGTATCAATAACGGTGTGGATACAGTGAATGAATTGCTTGTTGATATTATACACCCGGTGAAGGTGGATAAGAACATTTATCTTAAGTTTGAAAAAACCCGATCGGAAGAAATCGAAATAATGAATACTGATATTTCACATCATTACAGCATCACCGACTGGCTGCCATTGAATAGCGAGAAGTATCAAAAATTTATTTCGCTTTCACTGATTGAAAAAATCAAGGAACTTGAAACCATACTGCATACAAACATTGTTTCAGACTTTGCAAAATATCTTGAACTTGATCTTTCAAAAACTAAAGTCAGCATCATGAATATTGATCTTTTCAACAGGGGTTGCCTGCAATACAAAGGGCACGATTATTTGCCGTTTTCATTGGAATTTGAAGCCAATGTAAATTTTCCTGAAAATATCACGCTGGGCAATGGAAAAGCATTTGGTTTCGGACGTGTAAATAAGCATAGCAGTAACTGAAAAAAACTACAGCAGATTTAGCAGATTTAACGGAAAAGGAATATCTATTTAATCCGTTTAATCCATTGTAAAAAGAATAGTAGCTACTTAGGATTTCGATCACTGACACATGGTTTAAAATTTTTCGTTGTTTATAATTTTTTAGAGTTACTTTATAGGATTTCGATCACTGAAATATTGAATTAAACCCGATTTTAGGGATTTTTATAAGTTGTAGCAGCTACATAGGATTGCGATCATTGAAACTTTCGTTTATGTATTTTTTTGAGTTTTAATTTGCTGTAGCAGTTGTATAGTATTACGATCACTGAAACATAAAGTAATTATTTGTCATTGCAAGGAATACTAAGTTAGTCGTGGCAGCTATATAGGATTTCGATCACTGAAATCTAAATTAAAACTGATTTTAGGGATTTTTACAAGTTGTAGTAGCTACGTAGGATTGCGATCACTGAAGCTTATTTTTCAAAAAGGGTAATTGTTTTTTCATTGTTGTAGTAGCTACGTAGGATTTCGATCATTGAAACTTTAGACTCTCGGTTACAATTGGTAATGGATTTAGTTATTCTAGCTATGTAGGATTGCGATCATTGAAACTATTTCGTTATTTCATTTTCCATTAAGTACCAATTAAAGTTGTTACGTAAGATTGTGATCATTGAAATACAGTTAACCAGCTGTACACTACGTATAATTAGTTGTAGTAGCAACGTAGGATTGTAATTTTTTTATAAAACGCTGGCGGGTTCTTTAAACGCCGACAGGTTTTCCTGAATTTTAAATTTAATTGATTTCCGGAGAATAAAACAAACCTGTCAGCATTTTTTCAACCTGACAGCGTTTAAATAAAACGTTGCGATCACTGGGCTTCGGCTTCGCTCAGTTGCCAGTGATATTATGGTTAATGGTTGAAATGTATTTTGAGTATTTTTGTAAATCTTAAATCAAGAAATCAAAAATCTCAAATCATTATGTAGTAGCAGTTGAGTAGGATTGCGATCACTGGACTTTTCCTGCATGAAGATTTTAAAGCAAGAGTCCTCTCCGATAAGTCTATTTTTACCACGAAAACACAAAAACACAAAATTTCACGAAAACTATTTACCCCGTGGGATAATTTTCCAATTTTACCCATTTGAATTCTACTACAAATATCCAACGGGGTGAATTGGTTTTTATTATTTTGTGTGGTTTACCCCGTTGGATATCTTTCAGATTTAATGAGTATCTTTAAAACAGAGTTATCCCACGGGGTGAAGTG
>CAISZK010000460.1 GCA_903889915.1 uncultured Bacteroidota bacterium | reverse complement strand
TAAAAGCATCTGGCTTTAGCCTCATAATTACAAAGAATGATGCTAAAGCAATAAGGCACTTAACTTTATTATCAGTCCGATAAATCAGACTGCAATGGATATTCTGAACTCAATTTGGGGAAGTTATTTTGAAAGTTTCACATAGGCATAGTAGGTGCATAGAAAATCACATAGGTAAAAGTCAGGAATTATCAGATTTTTTTTTGAATAAGCTATGTGAAACCTATGTTTCTAGTGTGCCTATGTGGTAAATAAAAAGTATTTCAACAAAGAACAATCAATTCAAAGTATCTTCTAAATTTCCTAAAGAGGTAGGTGGTTCGCCAGTATTCGGCTTTACATTATTGGTAAATTTGCATTACAAGCTCTTCGATTTTTTTCTTCAACATTTTTTTGGGGATCAACCCGACAAATCCTTCAATACCCATTTCGCCATAATACACTCCTGGCAGCAATGCAAATTTTATCCATGCTTCAACATGTACAGTTTTTTCCGACACTACAGTCTTCATAAACTGGGGAGCAGTAAATAATCCGTATCCTTTTTTCCAAATGGTTTCGCCTTTATAATAAAATACTTTGAAGCCTTCTCTGACCATAAAACTATTGACTAAACTTTGCAGACTGGCCGCATCTTTTGGGACAGAGTAATCCTTGATGTATCTTGACATGTTTTTATTTGTGATTTAAGATTAGTGATTTCTGATTTATTAATGTTGTCATTAATTTTAAAAAGAAATTAATCCGGTAGAAAAGCATTAATTAGCTTTCTACCGGATCAGGTATCTTGTGTTTTCGTTGGTTAATTATTGACAGTTTATTCAACAACAATTTTGGCAACATGATTTTCGTTGTTACAAACAAATTTCAAATAATAAACACCTTTGGCATAGTTTGAAAAATTTAGTTTTGTAGAAAAAGTGGAGTTGATCAATCCGGGAAATTCAGAATAAACCAGCTGCCCCTGCATATCATAAATAGTAATGGCCGCATTGCCTGAGGTAATATTATTCACTGTTAAGATGCAATTATCCTTTGTGGGATTTGGAAACAATGAAAGATTACTGTCGTTACCAAATTCATTGATGCCAACAATTGTTATGCTGTGAGTAATGGTGTTTGTGCCACAAGCATTGGTGGCCACCAGAGTCACTGTGTAGGTTCCGGGTGTTGCATAAGTATTCGAAGGATCCTGCAATGAAGAAGTATTGCCATCGCCAAAGTCCCATGAATAAGTTGTCGCATTTGTCGAGGTATTGGTGAAGGAGACTGTCTGCCCGTTAGGAGTTGAAAAGAATCCTGCAACAGTCGTTGGGCAATCAAAAATATGAATGTTGTCAAATGCCAATCCTTCTGCAGTGAGAAAAACACCGCCGTTATTCAGTACTCTGAGTTTAACATCTGATAAACCACCGAGGCTGGTGAGAGCATGTGATGCTGTGAGCCATCCGCCTGAGCTGCCTGACCACCCGGTATTCAGTAAACCATTGTACCAATTATTAGGATCGCCATTTGCTCCAATGGTTGTCCATGTAGCGCCATCATCAGTACTTGACTGCAGTTGTGCACTACCCAAAATAGAAGTTTCATACCAGATATCCAATTTGATGAATGGGCTTGTCATTGAAGAAAAATCAAGGCATGGTGTTTCAACCCATGAATTCTCATTGGAATTTTGATCTCCTGTGAGATTCGTGACCCATGAATTTGGACTTGATGCAGCAGAATCTATTGTCGGTTTTGCTGGAGTTCCCAGGGCCCATGAGGAATTTGTTCCACCAGCCATCCAGTATGAATCTCCTCCGTCAAAATTTTCATCATAAGGGTAAGTTGAAATAATCGGGAAAACAGTAATGACAGTAGTTGTTGTATCATTCGTGTGATCTCCATCACCGGCCAGTTGTGTCGTTGCAATAAAATTATACGTGCCAACAACAGAAAGGTCAGCGCCTGCTATAAAGGTATAAACAAGAGAATCCCCCGGTAATATTGTTGAACTGACATTTTCTGTAACGAAGGTACTACCTCCGTTTAATGAGTATGCAACAGGAAATCCAGATTGAGAAGCAATGCCAAAGTTTTTAATTTTGACTCTAACAGTTTCAGAATTTGTAAGCCCGCAACCACTGCCCGGAGTGATGATCTGAGTAACTCCAAGATCAGCAGGTGGAGAATCATAAATTTTAAAATCATCAAATGCTGCGCCTTCACTGGCAGCGCCTGTCACTCCATTAAATTGAACTCTGAAAACAACATTTGCCTGACCTGCAAGAGAAGTTATTTCGTGCTTTGCATTAATCCATCCACCTGCACTCCCTGACCATCCAAGAAGCCCATTATACCAATTGTGTGGGTCACCATAAGCACCTACCGCTGAAAAGCTGGCGCCACCATCCGTTGAAACCTGCAGATTAAGACTGCTGGTTGTAGTGGTTTCATACCAAACATTTAATTCAACATAAGGAAGAGTCATACTGCTTAAATCAAAGCAATGACTTTCAACATAAGAAAGTTCGCCTGTATTACACTGACCTGTAAGATTAGTCTTCCAGGCATTGACACCGCTGGCAGCAGAATTGATGATAGTGCTTGCCGGAGTACCGAAAGCCCACGAAGAATTAACCCCACCCGCAGACCATGTGAAAGGTCCGGCTTCAAAATCCTGAGTATATGGGAAAGTGCTAATAATAGGACGATTTATTATTGATACGGTTAATGTGTCATTGGAATGGTCGCCATCCAGAGGGACCGATGAATATGCAATTAAACTATAAGTTCCCTGAGTGGTGAAAATAACCGGAGTTGAAAAAGTATAATTCAAAGAATCGCCCGGAAGAATAGTGTCAGTAACAGTTTCAGTGGTTACCCCACTTCCGTTAAAGTTATAAGCAACATTGAAATTATACAATGAATCAGCTCCGGGATTAGTTATTGTGATTGTTACATTTTGACTGCCCAGTCCACAACCGGAGACTGGTGATGTGATTGAAGTTACAGCAGCGTCAATCTGGTTAAGTTCAGTAATTGCTATATCAAATGCCGTGGTTTGATTAACACCCAAAATAGCATTTGTGGACACAAGTATAAAGTAGGTTGTGTCCTTTAGCAGTGCAACATTAGCTATAGAAGGGTTTCCAACCAGGTTTGTTGCCTGAGCCATACAAACAGCAGTGGTATCATCAAAACATTTGTATGAAACAAAAACACCTACAGCCTGACCTGTGTTTGAAAGTGTAATGTTAACATTCATGTCATGTGACGGAATTAATTTGAATAAGTAATCATTCCCATTCATGTAAGTACTGCTACAGGCACTGGTGGAACTGTAGGGGTTACCAACTGTGCTTGTATTAAAGCCGGTTTGAGAGAATGGCAGGGATGTTATAACATAAGCGCTATCGCAGTTGTATCCCACCTGAGCGAAGGCCCGGTCAGCAAAAAACATTAGTGTTATTGCTGCAAAAAGAGTAAAAAGTTTTTTCATATTGTTAAGGTATTGGTTTAGGTTCAGCGTTAAAGAAGGCTTAAATTTACAAGATATGGACAGAAAGAGTAAAGGATATTTTTATTCAGAACAAAAATGCTTTGCACAACAAGTGAATTACACACTGAAAATAATTGATAAAAATCGTTTAGTATCTCTGCTTTTTCCACCATTTTATTATTTTATCTTAAAGCTATTTCAAAGAAATGGTGAGATTGCACGCAGGAAAATTCCCCGAGTAAATGCATTAACCATATCATAAGAAGTAACGGGAACCTTCAGTTCTACCAATGGTTTTAGAGTGCCGGTGACCTGGTTTTTTGTAAGCAGAAAACTGCCGCAAATGATGGCATACTGAAACTGCCTGTAGTTGATAAATGGTTTGTCAAAAATATTGACAATTGTGTATTCAAGCTTTTTTGAACAAAAATTATTTATCAGCGTTTGCAACTCGTCCTGCTCTTTAAATTCAGGCGAAGTGTTGTCAGTTGCAGCCTGCATGATAAGGATTCTGTCGCCGTCTTTCAGTGAAGAAAGTTTAGGAGTGTCCTCAATATATTTTTTGAAATCACCTTTGTTTCTTGCCATGACAATGCCATAAGTAGTGAT
>CAISZK010000459.1 GCA_903889915.1 uncultured Bacteroidota bacterium | reverse complement strand
CCCTTGGATTTAAAGGCTTTGCAGCAACACCTGACGAGGGTATGTGGTTACCTATGCTTATCGAACGTCTGAATTATGTGGATATGCAGAAAATGGGACTGCATCTTACTGCCGACGAAATTTACAGTGTCAACCATTCATGCCTGAAAGATGCCGTGGTATCTCTTGGTTTTTTCTGTACTGCTGAGGTTGTATCAAGTGAAGGACTTCTTTTCACAAACCATCACTGCGGATATGAGTCAATACAGGCTCACAGTACCATGGAACATGATTATCTAACTGATGGTTTCTGGGCAATGTCGAAAGATGAAGAATTATCAAACAAAGACCTCACCGCATCCTTCCTTGTAAGAATGGAAGATGTAACAGCAAGGGTTCTTGCAAAGGTAACTGACAATATGGACGAGTCATCACGTCAGTCAAAAATTGATAGTGTGACAACTAAAATTGAAAAAGAAGCAGCAGAAAAAGGTAAGTATGATGCCAATGTGAAAAGCTTTTTTGATGGCAATGAATATTACCTTTTTGTTTACCAGACTTTCAAAGATGTCCGTCTTGTTGGCGCTCCTCCTTCATCAGTTGGTAAATTCGGTGGCGACACTGACAACTGGATGTGGCCACGTCATACAGGCGACTTTTCTATCTTCAGAATTTATACCGCACCTGATGGTTCACCTGCTGAATACGACAAAAAGAACATTCCTTTAAAACCAAAACATTCTCTTCCTATTTCATTAAAGGGTGTTAAGAAAAATGATTTTGCAATGGTATGGGGTTATCCGGGCAGCACAGACAGATTCCTTACTTCTTATGGAGTAAAGATGGCCGAAGATCAGTCAAATCCTACAACAGTTAAAATCCGGGATAAAAAATTATCTCTTATTAAGGAATACATGGATGCTGATCCAAAGGTGAAATTGGAATATTCGGCAAAATATGCTGAGTCGAGCAATTACTGGAAATATTTTATCGGGCAGACCAAAGGTTTGAAGAGACTGGATGTCTATGAGAAAAAAGAAGCCGAGGAAACAGCATTTACAACATGGGTAAATGCAGATCCGAAAAGAATAAAAAAGTATGGAAAAGCTCTCAGCGATATAGCGACTGGTTATGATTCGTTGAAAAAATATAACCTTTCATTAAAATACCTTGAGGAAGCGGCTTTCCAGGGGCCTGAATTTATTTACTTCTCTTATGGCGCTTCCACTCTTTACGGATTATTGAAAAACCCCAAAGGTAAAGATGATGCAATCAAAGCTGCGGCTGCTGAATTCAAAGAAAAAGCTAAGGAGTATTTTAAAAATTATTATGCCAAATGCGACCAGGCTGTATGCCCTGCCTTGTTGAAAATGTATTTTGAAGATGTCCCAAAAGATCAACTGCCATCAGTATTTACTGATATTATTGTCAAGAAATATAAGGGCGATTTTATCAAGTTTACAAATGATCTTTTCAGCAAATCTATCTTTGTTGACTCTACCAGACTCTATGCTTTCCTTGCAAAACCAAGTTTTAAAGTGATTGACAAAGACCTTTCATTCCTTACGATGAAATCAATGGTGAAAGCTTACAGAAATATTTATCAACAAGTGAAAGATATTCAGGATAAAATTGACATTGGTAACCGCCTGTATGTTGCAGGACTTATGGAAATGTATCCAAGTAAAAAATTCTATCCGAATGCAAACTCTACAATGCGTATGAGCTATGGTCAGGTGTTGGATTATTATCCTGCCGACGCCGTTCATTACAATTTTCAAACAACGCTGGATGGTGTAATGGCAAAAGAAGATTCACTCAATGATGAGTTTATTGTTCCTAAAAGACTCAAGGACCTTTGGAAGAAGAAAGATTATGGCGTGTATGCTGATACTTCGGGAAAACTTGATGTCTGCTTCATTGCTAACCTTGATATTTCAGGAGGTAATTCAGGAAGCCCTGTGATCAATGGCGATGGTCAGTTGATAGGTCTTGCATTTGATGGTAACTGGGAAGCCATGAGCGGTGATATTGCTTATGAACCCTCGTTGCAACGAACCATTTGCGTTGACATTCGCTAT
>CAISZK010000458.1 GCA_903889915.1 uncultured Bacteroidota bacterium | reverse complement strand
ATTCCAGTAGTTTTGTGGTATCAGGCAATTGGTTAATTTCCAGTGAATCTACTATCATTTTATTTAAGTCAATATCCTGCTCAATTTGCAACTGATTTTGCTTTCCAATACTTGCCTTTTGGTCTTCAGGCACCAAAACAAGAAGTTTATCAAGTCGTTTCGCCTTAATTTGCCTCATTTTTTCAGTATAGGCATGAAGGTTAGTCCTTACGAAAACAAGCTTGACGGGATCAACCAAAATGATATTTTCAGTCGTCAAGTTGACAGAGTAAATCAGGTTGTACCTTTCCACTTTGACATTGTTTCCCTCAATAAAATATCTTTTCATGATATTCCGGCCTTCGCGGTCAACAATCTTTCCGGTAATAATCCAACCGGCACTTAAATGGAACGGCAATAAGAAACAAAGGACAGCGGCTAAGGCGAAAGATTTCATGTTTTCAGGGTTGGTTTGATTATCGAGCAACTGTTCAAGAAATTCGGCTTTTGTTATAGCTCCTGATTGAATATATAAATCATTAAATCTTTCTGACAGGCTTTTTCGACCCATTATCTGTATGTTTGTAAAATCGCTCATCGGTTATTATATTTATGTTTTGTCAATTTTCTTGCTAATTTATATATGAATTATAAATCCTTTGTTAGTTCGTATAATTTGCTGTTAGTTTTAATTAATTTAAGTTGCTACCTATGATTTCAACAATTGGTTATTGATAAAAATATTAAAAAGAGCAAAGTCTATCAACGGAAACTTCCGATAATGGTAGTTCTAACCAAACCACTTCGGAACCATGATAGACAATGCCATTGCAATTTATTGTTTTTTTAATGATTTTTTGAAAAAAATTGAACACAAAGAGGATAAACAGAGAAAAATGAATGATGCAGAAATAATGCTTATTGGTTTTATTGCCACCAAAAGTTTTGGCGGGCATTACGATAAAGCGTTGCAATATGCAAAAGAAAGCGGGTTGTGTAAATTTGTATTGGAGAAAAGCAGATTTAATAGGCGTTTGCATGCTGTTCAAGATTTGATGCATCAAATTTTTCTTTCTATTGGCGATGTTCTTAAAGAATTTAATACAAATATGGAATATGTTATGGATAGTTTTCCTGTCAACCTTTGTCATAATATACGCATAGCTGGAAATCATCTTCTCCCATATGATAAAGAATATCATGGGAAATGTGTTTCTAAACGAGAATATTTTTATGGTTTTAAGATTCAGGTTATAGCTACAATACAAGGTTGTCCTGTTGAGTTTGCTATTGTTCCAGGAAGTTGGAGCGATTGTAGAGGTATGAAAGCATTGCCGATGAATCTTCCTGATGGAAGTAGAAATATCAGTGACAGCGGATATACTGACTATGTTGTAGAGGATTTG
Source organism: uncultured Bacteroidota bacterium (assembly GCA_903889915.1). Taxonomy (GTDB): domain Bacteria; phylum Bacteroidota; class Bacteroidia; order Bacteroidales; family CG2-30-32-10; genus CAISZK01. Next base: position 232 of record CAISZK010000458.1, on the reverse strand, counting down.
ATGATGGAGTGCGAAAATATTTGGATGGATGTGGTTAGAAAATCTAACAGTAAAAGAAAGGAACCTGCTTACAGAACCTTTTATAAAAACGTAATGAGAAAAGTAATTGAAAATACCTTTTCGCAGATTACAGCTTGGTTCCCTAAACGAATTCATGCAACTTCTATTAACGGTTTTTTATTGAAATTAAAATTATTTATTTGGAGTTTTACTTTTAATAAAGCGCTATGTT
>CAISZK010000457.1 GCA_903889915.1 uncultured Bacteroidota bacterium | reverse complement strand
ACAAATGGTAATTTCCCGTTACCCATTTTAATATAACACTTTAACCGTGAATATGGAGGCTTTTTTTATGGCAGATCGATCAACTTAGGTATGGGTTAATGTGTATGCGTGGTGATGGTGTCACAAAATCGGATAGTGAAGGTGTACGTTGGATGAAAAAGTCTGCTGATAATGGCTTTGGACCAGCAAAGAAAAACGTAGAAATTCTAAGAATGACCGGGTTTCTTTAATAATTATCGCCTTTAGTGTTCATGCAAAGAAAAACAAACACTTCATAAATAAACCAAAACCAAATTTCAAATATAATTAAAAAAGGAAACCATATGGCATTCAAATGTAAAATTGGACTACATTCATGGAATGGATGTAAGTGTTCAGATTGTGAGAAAACTCGTGATGAACAACACGACTGGTCAAATGATTGTGAAAAATGTTCTAAATGCGGTAAAACCCGTGACGGCAATCAAGAATGGATGATTAAAAATTTAGACATTGTTCGATTCCGGAATGGAGATCTGATACCAGAAGTCAAAATTAGAGAAGATTGGAATTCAATGGGCAACAATGGAAAACCTGCTTGGTGCTATTTTGACAATGATCCCAGTAATGGTAATCAAAGTGGGAAAATTTATAATGGACACGCTATTGCCGATCCAAGAGGATTGGCACCTTTGGGATACCACATACCCACCCAGAAAGAATTTGAAAAATTAATACAAACTGTAAAAGGCCACGGAAATGCATTAAAATCAATAGGACAAGGAATTGGCAAAGGATCTGGTTCAAATGAAAGCGGATTTTCTGCCATTATTGCAGGCTTTAGAGGCAATGCTGGGTATTTTGTTAGTAAAGGAGAAAGGACTGGTTTTTGGAGTTTGACATTAGCTGATTCAAGTAATAGGACTTCTGGGTTTACAATTGGTCCATCTCCTTATTCTTTTTGGATGGAAGTTGATAATACAACTGATAATATTTACATAAATAATAACGGTTTTAGTTACGGATTCAGCGTTAGATGTGTTAAAGATTAAATGGTTTCAAAATAGTTTGACGATTTTATAAGGAAAAATAAAGCACGAACCGCTAACAAAGTGTAGCATCAATAAGGGTTTCAGCGGTAATTCAAGCATTCTGCCTCGCTCAAACTTCAGTGGTGGTGGCCAGGAAAGCAGCCCGCAATCCCTTACTGCTGCTACACTCAAATGTTAGCGTTCATGCTAAGGCATGACAGGAGGAAGCCGAAAATCCTTCAAACAAAGAGTAGGCAAAAATTAATAATAAAGGAGAATACTTATGACAGCACAAGAATTATTTCAAACAGGTGTCAATTATCGGGAAAGAGGGAGTTGGGTTATGGCAGCCGATTTCATTCGACAAGCAGCTGATTTGGGGCATGCGGAAGCCCAATTCAACTATGGTTTAATGTGTATGCGTGGTGATGGTGTCACAAAATCGGATAGTGAAGGTGTACGTTGGATGAAAAAGTCTGCTGATAATGGTTTTGGACCAGCAAAGAAAAACGTAGAAATTCTAAGAATGACCGGGTTTCTTTAATAATTGTCGCCTGTAGTGTTTATGCAAAGAAAAACAAACATTTCATAAATAAACCAAAACCAAATTTCAAATAATTAAAAAAAGGAAACCATATGGCATTCAAATGTAAAATTGGGCTGCATTCATGGAATGGATGCAAATGTTCAGGTTGTGAGAAAACTCGTGATGAACAACATGATTGGACAAAAGATTGTGAAAAGTGTTCTAAATGTGGTAAAGCAAGAGAAAAACAACACGACTGGAGCAAAGATTGTGAAAAATGTGCGAAATGTGGTAAGACTAGAGAAAATCCGCACGATTGGAAAGGTTGTAAATGTTCAAAATGTAGCAAAACAAGAGATGAACAACACGATTGGAATGATTGTAAATGCTCTAACTGTGGGAAAGAGAAACATACATGGTCAAAAGACTCCGATTTTTGTGTATGTGAAGAATGTTGTAGTCGGAAATTAAAAATCAGCCAATTTCGGAAATTAGCAATCACCCAGGCAGCGTCTTTAGACTACGTCATTTTGTAATGATTTCCTACTACTTTTTGAAGCGGTAGTTGCTTTTTTCTACGATTGACCCCTCCTT
>CAISZK010000456.1 GCA_903889915.1 uncultured Bacteroidota bacterium | reverse complement strand
TGCTACACTCGAATCTCAAGTGTTTAACACGTTAAAATTACGCTTTTTAAACAAACTGACCAAACAAAAACCTAAAAGATTCAAACAAGTTACCAACCATACATTGTTGACAACCAACTATCTTATGAGTTTACTTGCAAACACTAAATATTCTTTTCTTGCATTCTCTCTGTAATTGCTGGGCTTGGCTGCATGTATTTCAGGGTTGTAAAGTTTGTCTATCAACTCTTCTGATTTTTCCCTTGCATCGGATAATAAAGTTAAATCGGTAGGATAAGCGATATCCTGTGGGCATGCTGTTGCATCGAATATCACTCTACCTTTATTTTCTATTGTGCTATCATCACCATCATCTTTCTCTTCAGACTTTGTTTCTGGCGTTGAAGATTCTTTTGATGATGATTCCATCTGAGTTTTCAATGCAATGATTTTTTCATTCAATGCATTCACTGCTTCCATGCCTAATCGCTTTCGTATCTCTACAAACAATGAAGGATCAAATGATGGTTGTGAATCAAAACTAGGGTACCCTAAGAAATATTGCATGTAAACATTTTCAGATATCTGCAATATTGCTTCGCGATCGTCCAAATCACCCAGATGTTTTATGATTAGTGCACCAATCATTATTCGTGGATTTATCGGCTTGCGACCAGTTTGGCTTGTTCCAACTTCTTTCAAGTACACATTGCAGATTTCATCCCAGGGCAGCAACTTAGCCAAGACGACCCACCGATTCGCTGGGTTCAGATGCCGTTCAAATGGAGTCTCAAATCCTACTATTGCTAATTGTTTTGGGCTTACATACAGTGGCTTAGGTGCAAGCTTTTTTGCCTGTTTTTGCATATTCCTTTGCATTTGAAGCCGCAAAGTTCTGCATTTTTTCTCTAATGTCTAAGAGCTTACGAGTTTTTCAGCAGACCCTAATTACGATCGTTTATGGGATATGGCCAATCATCATAAATTAATAAGACAGATCATGGGAATAGAATCAACCAATGGTTTTAGAGAAGAGAAACTTATTCCCTACAATACCATCCGTGAGAATGTAGGTTTATTGGATGACGCAACAATAGATAAAATCAACACACTAGTATTAAAGGCCGGGCATCAGATTGTAAAAAAAACTGAGCGTTAAAGTGGACACTTGTGTGATGGAAAGCAATGTTCATTTTCGATCAGATATAAGTCTGCTATGGGATGCAGGTCGTAAGTGTATAAATATCATCATGGATTTTGAGAAAGAATTTAATTTAAAAGGTTGGAGAAAGTCTAAATTATGGTACAGAAGTTTGAAGAACCAGTTTTGGGATTTATCAAAAACATGTCAATCGGGAGGAAAAGACAAAGAGAAAAATGAGAAAATAAAAGCAAAAGAATATCTGCGATTAGCCAGACAATTAAATGATAAAATATTAAAGAGTAAAGAAGCCATCTATGAAGGATTAACAGTCATGCAATCATTGACAGCGTTAATGAAGTTAGATTATTATCATAGCATGCTGATCAAACATATTGACCTGGTAGAACGCAGGCTTATCAATGGAGAAATCATTCCACATGAGGAGAAATTATTTTCAATCTTTGAACCACACGCAGAATGGATAAAAAAAGGTAAGGCAAATAATAAAGTTGAAATAGGACATAATATTTTAGTAGCTACCGACCAATTTGGTTTTATGTTAACCCACAAGGTTATCGAAAAGCAAGCGGATGTGAATCGTTCCATTCCTTTAGCAGACGAACTGTTTATGCTTTATGGCGAGGAATCCTTCTATAGTATTAGCTTTGATAAGGGTTTTTGGAAAAAAGAATACAAAGAATTGTTGCAGTTAAATTTTGAAAAAGTCATTATGCCAAAGAAAGGCTCGAAAAACGAAATAGAACAAGCGGAAGAATCATCAAAAGAGTTCAAAAAATTTCGCAATAAACATTCTGCAATTGAGTCAAATATAAACAGCTTGGAGCATCATGGCTTAAATCGTTGCCCAGACAAGGGTAAGAAGGGCTTTGTCAAATACGCAGCAATAGGTTTATTATCATACAATCTTCATCGCCTCGGAATGGCACTCATTAACCAACAAGAAAAACGACTGCAAAAAGAGCAGCAACGAAAAGCTGCGTGACAAGAAAGTCAAAATCACTGAAAAAGCAAGTCAATAAAAAAGATCGCAAGGGATAATTATGGGCTGTTGTCTCGAAAGTACAGTAAAATTAGCCTTTGCAGGGGGGCTTGGCTCCAAATTTAACCCACATTGCAACTAAGAATCCGTAATCTTCTGGTAGCAAAGATTATGTTTTTTAAAAATTTCGTCAGGGGGGACTACAGATTTTTTCCTTTTAAATGGAGCATATTTGTACTTCAGTAAGTCATAGATATTCTTT
>CAISZK010000455.1 GCA_903889915.1 uncultured Bacteroidota bacterium | reverse complement strand
GGGTTTTTCATATTGGTAAGCTCAATTTCAAACATCCTTTTTTTATACCCTGTAAGATGTCTTCCGTTTCTATACCCAAGTCCGAAGCCGCCTGTGTGTACCATGATAAAGCCACTTTTCTCTTTTCGTAATAATATTTTTGGCGCATTCAATGATGAATCAGAAAGCGAAATCTGCCCTTCTGAAATCAGGGAAATTGCAGCAAATATTGAAACGAAAATAATTCTGAGAATAAACATTTTTCCTACACTAAATTCAATTCTTGAAAAGTTATTAATTACATGTTGAAATTATTTTTTCTGTTACTACTGTTGAAATGACGAGTAACAGCTATCAGAAATTTCTCCACAAATTTACATAAAATAACGCAGCTATTGTCATTTTATTGTAGGGAAATAAAAAAACCATGACAACTCTATTACCTGCTATCATGGAATAAAAGGGAAAGCTATGCTATATTACGACCGTCTTTCGGTTTTGGCTTTTACTACCTTACTGTACGCAGGACAGTGCTCGTGAGTCTTGCATGAAGAGATAAAAATACCTAACAAAAAAATAGCAGTTGTAATTACAATAAGTTTTTTCATAATTTTACAGAATGTTACAAGAGTTAAAACTTTTGCAAAGATAATTCATTATTGCAAACAGAAAAAATATTTTACAAACCAATTATTAACATTTTAACAGCAACCATGGCAGAAATAAATCCTGAAATTGAAGAAAGCTGGAAGCGTTTGCTCAGCAAGGAATTCCAATCACCGTATTTTGCGGCTTTAAAAGCATTTTTATTAACAGAAAAAGAGAAGTACTCTATTTACCCACCGGGGAAACAAATATTCTCAGCTTTCAATTTCACCCCATTTGAAAATATCAAAGTAGTAATTATCGGGCAGGATCCATATCACGGGAAAGGCCAGGCAAACGGACTTTGTTTTTCCGTTGCTGATGGCGTACCCAAACCACCATCACTGGGGAATATTTTCAAAGAACTCCAAACGGATCTTGGATTAAAAATTCCTTTGAGTGGAAACCTTGAGAGTTGGGCAAAACAAGGAGTGATGCTGCTTAATGCTACACTTACAGTGAGAGCTAATCAGGCAGGCTCACATCAGAACAAAGGATGGGAAATATTTACTGATGCTGTGATCCGGGCTTTGTCTGATAATAAAGAAGGTCTCGTTTTTCTTTTGTGGGGTGCATTTGCACAAGCCAAAGAAAAGCTTATTGACACTTCAAAACATCATGTTCTGAAGGCTGCTCATCCCTCACCATTTTCGGCATACAGCGGATTTTTCGGTTGTAAACATTTTTCAAAAACAAATGAATTATTAAAGCAAATGGGAAAGCAAGAAATTGATTGGGAAACTGAAAAAAATAATTAGCCAATGAGAAAGTGTCAGGTAATAAATTTTAAAAAAATACGTTAATGACCTATTCATATCGTCAGGTTTCTTCAGCGATTTTGCCTTATTTCAAAATTTGTTAAAGAAACCCTGATGTGATTTGTAAATTTTAAACTATTATTACCGTAGTGGTAAATGCAATTTTGAGAAATTACTTTTTAAAATATTATCTTCTCCTTTCCTTGCTGTTAGCGGCCTCTGACATCTTTTCGCAACAGTATTATCACTTAAATATAATTGCACCCGAAGCTCAAAAATCAATTTTAAAAAAATATTCCTTCAAGAAAGAATACAAAGATACTTTAACAATAAAGTCAACATTGAATGATCTGCTGACTTCATTATGGAAGGATGGTTATATTGCTTCAAGCATTGATAGTGTTTCAAGGGATTCTATGACATTCACGGCTCACCTGAATACAGGGAAAAAATACTTGTGGGTGAAATTAAAAAAGGGAAATACATCAGGAGTACTGCTGCAGGAAGCGGGTTACAAGGAAAAAATGTTTACCGGAAAACCTGTTAATTTTAATGAAGTAACATTATTAAAAGAAAAAATTCTGGCTTATTGTGAAAACAATGGATATCCTTTTGCCTCAGTTAAACTTGATTCGCTTATTTTTTCCGACAGCAGCCTGACAGCTTCAATCAATGTTACAAAAAACAAACAGATCGTGATTGACAGTATTATTCTTCGTGGTAAAGCCAAACTGTCAAAAGCATATTTGTATAACTACATTGGAGTAAAACCGGGTGACCTTTACAATGAATCAAAGGTTTCACAAATTTCAAAAAAGATCAAAGAAATTCAGTTTCTGAAAGAGACCAAACCACTCAATATCTTTTTTGATAATTCGAAAGCGAAAATTGTCATCTACGCTGCCAAGAAAAAAAACAGCCAGTTTGATGGGATTATTGGATTGATGCCAAATAATGAAACCACCAGGAAACTCATGCTGACAGGAGAAGCAAATCTTAATCTTGTAAATTCATTTTCGAGAGGGGAAGTGATAAATATTAAATGGGACAAACTCAAACCTGAATCGCAGGAGCTAAAAACTGATTTCACTTACCCATTTCTTTTCAATACTCCTTTCGGAATAAACGCGAAATTCAATTTATTCAAAGATGATACGCTTTACCTCAATGTTGAAAAAAACATAGGTTTACTTTATCAGTTTAGCGGCACAAATTATATCAAAGCATTTTTTGATAATCATACTTCATCACTGATCAGTACTGCACAATACAAGTATGCTACAGTCCTCCCTGATTATGCTGACATGAATTCGAATATGTATGGACTGGAATATAAAATCCAAAAGCTGGATTACATTCTGAATCCACAGAAAGGCATTGATATTTTATTTTCGGGGAGTGCAGGCACCAAGCATATTTTGAAAAATGCAGCTCTGAGCGATTCACTCTACAACAAAATAAAACTCAATTCCACACAATATCGCCTTACCGGTTCAATGGCCTTTTATATTCCTTTGTTCTTAAAGAATACATTAAAGTTATCAATGGAAGCAGCCACCATTCAAAGCGCAAATATGTTTCAGAATGATCTTTTTTTGATCGGCGGATTGAAGACTCTGCGCGGCTTTGATGAAGAATCTATTGCTGCCTCCTTGTATGATATTGCAACGGTAGAATACCGTTATATTTTTGAACAGAACTCCTATTTGTTCGCATTCTGGAACGGCGCTTACTATGAAAGCAAGACGATCAATAACTATATTCACGACAAACCTTACGGTTTTGGAGTAGGTGTTTCTTTTGAAACCAAAGCGGGAATTTTTTCACTCAGTTATGCATTGGGAAAGCAATTCAACAACCCTATCAATTTTAAATCAGCAAAAATTCATTTCGGAATTGTAAGTTATTTTTGACAATATGCCCCAATAGAATTACAGTGAGAGCCACGCTAAGAAAAGTGAACAATAATAAACACTATGGAAGCAAATAAAGAAATTGAAAATTTCCTTTCAAATTATGACCCGGCAATTGTTGCAAATGCATTGAAACTTCGGGCAACTATCATGGCAAATTTGCCGGGTATTATTGAACAAGTAGATATTCCGGCAAAAATGATCGCCTACTGTTACGGGCAAAAATATTCTCAACTTATTTGCGTAATTATTCCATCAAAGGCAGGTTTAAAGCTAGGTTTCAATAAGGGCATTGAGTTACCTGATCCGGAAAATTTACTCGAAGGTAATGGAAAAATTTCCCGCTATGTCAAAATCACATCAGAACAATTTATAAATTCTGCTGCACTCAGAACATTACTTTCTGAAGCATTGATTGCCTATAAAAAAAGAATAGAGTCGTAACAAAAAAAGCCCCCACAGCGGGGGCTTTTTTATTAACAGGTTCAGTAAAATTTACAATCCAAATTAACTGCAAAACGAAGGTTAATCCATGATCTGTTTCTCCACACTCTGTAAAAATTTCAAATAAAGTTGACAGAATGCTGAGAATTAAATTATGCATACTGATCAAGGCAAAGGCAAATAAATTGTGCCATGATGAGCACCTTTCACCCAATCCAATTTATACATGGTTGCACAGTTATTGCCAGTCACCAATTGTTCATTATTATCATAGCCAAATGTGATCGTGCACGATTTTCCGGCTCCCGGGATCTGGTGAATTTTCACACCCGATTCAGGGTCCCAGCCACACGATTCTTTTGTAACCACTGATTGGGTTAGCTGTGTGTAGAAAGGCTCATTGTTCCTATTAGTGCCCCAAATAACCAAATTGTTGTATCCATCAGCTGAACCGTAACCATCATAAGTAACAATCAAACTGGTGGGGGTGCCTGTGAAAGTTCTTTGACGTGCAATATTCCATATTCTTGTAGTTCCATCATCAAAAGTTGCCTGTATAGTCCCGGAAACTCTATGAACAATTGAGGTAACGGTGCCATTTCCAAGTTCTGCCAGAACATGTCCTGAGACGTTTGTATAAATTTTAGTTCCATCCAGAGTCAGTGATTTATTTGAATAGACCTTCGTAATAACAAGGTGGTTCAGGTGAACAATTACACTTGTCCCTGCCTGATACCAGTGCGTAAGCTGACTTCTTTTAACAGTGGCAGTCCCAACTCTCATTCTGTTTCCGGCACAATTCAGTCCGTTAAAAGTGATAGCATAGATGATCGTATCACCAACAATACTGCTTGAATCAACAGAGACATTGCAGGGAAATGTTTCCAATGATTTTTTGGAACCTCCGGATAATACTGTGTTCACATCATTCAGCATATCGTCAGAAGCGGCCTGAATAGCTACTTCATCTTTCGAGAGCTGTTGCATCGAATTTGTGTCTGTGTTGTCCTTTTCTTTCTTACAGCCTGCAAAACTGAAACCTATAACAGCAATGACAACTGCTGCTAACCTGAGCATGTTTTTTGTTTTCATTTTTTAAAATTTGTTGTTTTATTTTTTTGTTTATTAATTTTCACGATTGTAAAATGCAAACTTTTTTAGAATTTCAAGCCTGTTATTCTACCTTCTTTTCCAATGTCCGGGTATCCATTTCCAGCCACCAGGAGCTTCTATCCAATGACCTTCCACCCACTCACGCCTCATTCTCATTTTCACCCAATGACCTTCAACCCACACATATTGTCTTATGGCCCTATCCCAACGCCAGCCTCCTTCAACCCATACAAATTTTGGTCCGGGACGTGCCGGTTTTACAACTACAACTTTTGGTACCATGGGCTTAATCTGAACAATAACCTGTGCATTACTTGCAAAGGAAAAGGGAATCAGAAACCCAAGTATAATAAGTAATTTTTTCATAAAAAATCCTCCTTTAGTTTTGTTTTGACAATTGAAAAGTTTGAAGGTTTAAAATTAAAAATAATTTTTTACGCAAAGTGCTTAATGACATCAATAATTTATTAAGATCCTATTCTCTTTTTAAGTTTGAATTTGACAAAGTAAATCAGCTAAAGTTTAATTTGATAAAAATATTTTTAAATATCCGCAATAATACCGGTGTTTAAAAGAGGTAAATTCTCAGCCATAAATCGTAATAATTTGATTCGAAAAGAACCTTATTTTCCTTATTTGAACCTTAGTTGAAATATTACAAACGAGAACATTAACCTTATTACCTTCCTCAGTAAATAGCTTTTCCTATGTGAAGACTATGTTCCTATGATACTATGTGGTAATTTCCCTTTTACTTTACCACATAGGCAAATAGATACATAGTAAAACACATAGATTTCAGTGTTTTCAATTTTCATTCAGTATCGTGTGTAAATGCTATTTTCATTTCACTTATTCAACGTCAATAAGAATAAGGTTATTCTCCTTTTGTTTTATAAATTTAAAATTATACTTATACAATAACGGGGATTCAAAAAAATTAATAACTGCTTATTGGCCCGGTTACAGGATGTTGCAATATGGTTTTATTTACATTTCCTTACAACCGGGGTTTTAAATCATTATCATTTGTAATAACCAAACCAATATCGGAACTTTTTACTATACCACTTTGGTAAACCAAACCGACCTTGTAACTTTTTACAATGCCACTTTGGTAAACCAAACCGACCTTGTAACTTTTTACAATGCCACTTTCGTTAATGAAACTGGCATCGGAACTTTTTACTATAGTGGTTTCGTTAACGAAACCGACCTTGTAACTTTTTACAATGCCACTTTCGTTAATGAAACTGGCATCGGAACTTTTTACTATAGCGATTTCGTTAACGAAACTGGCATTGGAACTTTTTACAATGCCACTTTGGTAAACCAAACCGATGTTGTAACTTTTTACAATTTGAATATCAGTTATTGTACCAGTTTAGTTGTTTAACAAGATTTTACTTCAGGGATTTTTATTGATTTTATGAAATAAGAGTTATCAATAAAAAGGAGTATTGATATTCCTTAATGAAATGGATTCTTAAAGTTGGAAATGAAAATTTGAAAGGGAGAAACGATTGATTAAAAAATGAAAATTACACACAGTATTCAAAAGTTGATTTTACAATCTATACTTGTTGAATATTTCTTTTCTTGTAGGACAGCAACAAATGAAAGAATCCTGAATTGCATTCTTATATATGCAAGACTTTTCGCATTCGGGTTCAATAAAACATACAACACCATCAATACAACGGGTAACTTTACAGCAAACCAATTTTGGGTTTTTCAGACATTCAAAATCCTTTTTACAGTAGTTTGTTTTTGCGATTATTTTCTTGTCTATTTTCATTTGAATAAATTTTTAAAAGTTTGTGCTGATAATGTTTTCTTTTTATTGAAAAGTCCAATGTTTCTAAATTTTTACATTTTTCTTTACAGTAAGTATTCAATATTTGCGCCACTTTGGGCAACAATATACAAGCCTCATTAAGTCAGCATGATATTACCTTACGCCAAAAGATACACTTGGTAAAAATTCACCATTTTGGGACAGCTTTTCCATGTTCTGGATATTTGCCCACTTTCAACAATATCATGTTGCAATGTTTCCCTTTCTAATGCAATGTGGATTATCAAAAGATAAAGCCTTTTAACCCAAATTGACTCAGCTTAAAATTTAATTCCAAAAGACTTTCCGGGCTTTTCTCTTAGTTTCTCAGGTTTTATTTATAATTTTACACACAATTGAAATTTCAAATCATGGATATAGTTTTCATCATAACAGGACTAATAATTGGCTTTGTGCTGGGTTGGGTTGTCATCAACATGCGTAAACAGGGAGAAAACATCAAATCAGAAAAACTATTGCACGACCTTGAAACAGAAAAAAACAACATAATATCCGGGTTGGATAAGGCTAAAAGTATAGCTGAAGATCGCTACAATACTCTGAAATGTGAACATGAGAAAACTCTTGCAGAACTTAATGTGGAAAGAGAAAAATCACTGGCATTGAACAACCGAATTTCAAAAGCAGAGACTGAATTTCGCAACCTTCAACAAAAACTCAGTGAGCAAAAAACCGAGATGGAAGAACTTCAGAAAAAATTCACCACTGAGTTTGAAAATATAGCTAACAAAATACTGAAAACCCATTCACTTGAATTCACACAGGTGAACATTAAAAACATTGGAGAAATACTGAATCCGCTAAAAGATAAAATTGTTGATTTTGAAAAAAAGGTGAATGAGGCTTACGATAAGGAACTGCGCGATAAAATAAGTATGCGGGAAGAGGTGAAAAAACTTTACGAACTTAACAGCAGGATCAGCGAGGAAGCAAACAACCTTACCAAAGCATTGAAAGGCGATTCGAAAAAACAAGGCAACTGGGGAGAAGTAGTTCTTGAAAAAGTTTTAGAACGATCAGGGCTTACAAAAGGGCAGGAATACGAAGCACAGTTCAGCACAGAAAATGAAGAAGGAAAGCGCATACAGCCTGACGTTGTTGTCTTCCTGCCTGATAAAAAACATATCGTAATTGACTCAAAAGTTTCACTGGTAGCTTACGAACGCTTTGTGAATGCAGGAACTGAAGAAGAGCGGCAGAAATTTATGAAGGAACACCTTCTTTCCATTCGCTCGCATATTAAAGGTTTGAGTGAAAAAAATTATCAATCTGCAAAGAACATCAACTCTCCTGATTTTGTACTGTTGTTCATTCCGATTGAATCTTCTTTCAGTGTGGCTGTGCAGGCCGATGCACAACTGTTCAGCGAAGCATGGGAGAATAATATTGTGATAGTAAGTCCTTCCACATTGCTTGCCACTTTGAGAACGATTGCCTCAATATGGAAACAGGAAAACCAAACAAAAAATGCAATTGAGATAGCCCGGCAAGGTGGCGCACTGTATGATAAATTTGCTGGATTTGTTGAAGTGTTGTCGAAAGTTGGAAAACAAATCGGGCAGTTGCAAACATCCTACGAAACCGCAATGAATATGCTCAATTCAGGAAATGGTAACCTTATTGGAAGAGTGGAAAACATTCGCAAGCTTGGTGTAAAAACCTCCAAACAACTCCCTGAAGCATCTCATGAAGAAAAAGATTTAATTTTTCCGGAGGAAGTTGTATGAAGAAGTTAGCACTGATAATAGCTGTCATAAGCTTTTTTATTTTCTCCTGTCACACAGAGAAGATCTCCATGCAAAATTTGTCTTATCTGTATGAAAAGGATATGCGTCCTTTCATTCCTGAATACTTAACATTCCACAAGAACGACAGCATTACAAGAATTTATTTCAGCATAAATTCTTCTTCTCTTTTATACATTAAAGAGGCCAATGAAGATCTTTTCGCAGCAAAGTTCTCAATCACTGCAGCGCTTTATGAATCTTATGACATGAAGCATGTGCTCGACAGCAATTCAGTTACCATTACCGACCTAAACAATACCAACAAAAGAGACATTATTGGCAACATCGAATTAAAAGCCAAAACCCCCGGAGAGTATTTACTCAAGCTCATCTTCGCTGATTTGAAAAAACAAACCACTGTTGAATCGTACGTGAACATTTACAGAAACAGCCCTAACAGTGCACAAAATTTCATGATGATAGGCGAAGACAGTTTGGTTCGTTTCAAGCCCTGGGCTACGTCGGATGATCAGTTCAGGATTGAATCAAATAATAAAAAAACGGAAAAATTATTTGTTAGTTATTACGACAGGATATTCCCTGTTGCCATCCCCCCCTACTCAATCGCCACCTCAAAACCATTTGAGTTAAATCCGGACAGCAATTTTTCCGTGTCTGTTTCTGATGGATGTACGGCACTATTAAAATTCCCCAAAAAAGGCATTTATTATTTCCGTGTTGACACTACAAAGCATGAAGGCTTCACTGTTTTCAGATTTGATGATAATTTTCCAAAAGTTTCAACTTTGGATCAAATGCTCCAACCACTGCGTTTTCTGACATCCAAATATGAATATGACGATATGGTAATGGCGAAAAATAAAAAAATGGCCATTGACAAATTCTGGCTTGATGCAGCAGGAAATGCAGGCAGGGCAAAGGAATTGATCAGGATGTATTATAACCGTGTGCAGGATGCGAACTGTTTTTTCACTTCCTACATTGAAGGATGGAAAACCGACATGGGTTTGATCTATATCATTTACGGAGAACCCAACGTTGTTTACAGGACCAGGAGTTATGAGAGCTGGGTGTATGGCGAAGACAGAAACCTGCTTTCCATATCATTTAATTTTTACAAGGTTCAAAACCCGTTTACAGATAGCGACTACAACCTTTCACGATCCCCGGTTTACAAGGATGGATGGTATATGGCCGTTGATAACTGGAGAAAATGAAAGAAGATACAAGTTCCAAATTCCAAATTCCAGGTCTCAAATTCCAAATTCCAAGTTCCAAAATTTTATTCTGTGAAGTCTTTTTTTTATAGGAAGAAAAATTATGAAAGTGTTGGCTCGTTGTCATCGCTTGCGTGGAAACGGTTCAGAAAAGACAAGCTGGCTTTAGGTTCGTTGATGTTTGTCGTCACTGCAACTTTGATAGCAATCTTTGGATATCTGATAAGTCCTGATTCAACTCCTTTTGCAAATAACCAGCATGTTGAGATGGCTGCTAAAAAGCCCGGTTTTTCAGTCACAATGCTAAGAATTCGAAAAAATCAGGCTGATGATCAAACAGGATTTTTTGGGAAAATGCTATTTGGGAAAAAGAGCAATTATACTGAGATACCTGTTTATTCATGGCATTTCAATGGTGATGAAATTGTGGTGGAAGAATACACCGGAGACACGCCAAATGATGGTGCATTAAAAAATTTCAATCTTGCTGATGTTGTATATCCTCTCAAAGATATCAAAGCCATAACGGAGAAGGATAACAAACTCGCATTTGCTGATGTCAGCGGGAAAAGTTATGAGGTTCCAATCAATGATCTGAAAGAAAAAATTCAAAAGGAAAACATTTCTCAAAAAACATTTTTGCTGGGAACTGACCGCTATGGAAGAGATCTGATGAGTCAACTCATCATTGGAACCAGAGTTTCATTATCAGTTGGCTTAATTTCTGTAATTATTTCCTTATTAATTGGCATATTGCTTGGGGCGCTCGCAGGCTTTTTCAGAGGATGGATTGACAATCTGATTGTATGGTTCATCAATGTTGTCTGGTCAATTCCGACACTACTGCTTGTTATTGCAATCACTTTTGCACTGGGGAAAGGTTTTTGGCAAGTCTTCATTGCAATAGGATTAACAATGTGGGTGGATGTTGCACGTATCGTCAGAGGGCAAATTCTCAGCATTCGTGAAAAGGAATTTGTTGAAGCAGGCAGGGCTCTTGGATACAAAAATTTCAGAATAATTTTCCGCCATATTTTACCCAATGTGATGGGGCCTGTAATTGTAATTTCAGCAGCAAACTTCGCATCAGCCATACTTATTGAAGCAGGTTTAAGTTTTCTTGGCATAGGTGTTCAACCTCCAATGCCATCATGGGGAACCATGATCAAGGAACATTATTCCTATATCATTCTTGATTCTCCACATTTGGCAATACTACCCGGACTGGCAATAATGTTGATGGTGCTTGCTTTTATGCTAATAGGAAATGGGCTGCGCGATGCTTTGGATGTCAGAAGTGTCAACAGGTAAAGGTATATTGTCTTCAGCTTTAGAGTGTGTGGAAAAGGTAATTTGTGAAAAGAAAATTTAGGTTTAAAATTCCTCCATTTTCATTTCCCTTTTTTCAACAAATAATTTCCAATCCCGCAATTCAGGCAACGTTTCTGAGCACAATAGTTATTTTTCAATTCAAGCAAAGCCTGTGTGTTTGCAGCAGTTTTATAAGGCGCTCCAAGAAATTTCCATTTTGTGATCACCGAATTTTTTTCACCTTCAATTTGTTCAAGAAACCTGATGGCTCTGTTCTTGAATTTCTCTTCTTTCTTTTGTACACCATAAATAAAAAGAAATGGGCTTACGGTATTGATGATAATATTTTCAATCGTGGAACGTCCGATACGCTTTGATCTGTGAGGTGATTCCTTACCGAAAACATAGTGTGTCTGCCAGTATTCTGAGCATTCTGCTTCAAATAATTTTTCAATTTCTGAAATTTTATTTTCTTCCAGAACTTTTGAAAAAAGGTGTGTTGATTTATAGATCAGTGAAGCAAACTGTGCGATCCTTATTGTTGGGAATCCTGAAGGATGAAGTCGCAGGAATTTCCAAAGATGGCCTTTAATTGGAGTAAGATCAAACTTTTGTTTCAGGATGGAATACTCCTGAAAGAGTGAATCAGCATACTTATCATTCATGTTTTTCCTAAGCAAACCTGATTGTCCGAACAGGATTGCTTCAAGCTGAAAAAGGCTGTTTTTATGTTTTGCAAGGTTTGATAACGGTGTATCTTTTGCCAACATTTCGAAAGGTTCTGCATTGAGGTTGAACCCAAAATTTCTTGCAAGATGAATATAGAAGGCGTGCTCCCAGCTATTCTTATGCAAGCGTAAAATTGTGTTGATTGAATCTATTTTTCTCTCAAGTCTCTCCAGCAACACCCTGTCCATCCATGATCCGATGATCAAAGGATCTGCCTGCTTAATCAAACCCTCACAGGGAATCCATTGTTTGCTATTGACAATGTTGATATAATTTCTATAAATATCCTCCGGTATCAATGATTTTAGCTCAAGTACAGGGATCATTTCTTTGTTCAGGCGCAGTACAGAATAATCATTGTTATAAACAACGTGCAGAATAATGTTGTCGTACAATTTATCAGAATGATGTTTGTGTTTCAGCCAATCTGAGGCATTGAGATGCACTTCAACATTGCCTGCCCACTGAGTGCTTCCGATCCTGATGCGCGCATTCAGAAAGTCAGGGCCGCCATCTGTGTTATACTCACCGGGCTTAGTAATCTCAAGGGTTTCGCCCGCAGAAGTTGTGAGTGACCTGGAATTGAAGTAGCGGAACCTCCAGATAAATTGTAAAAAATCTTCATTCATAAGCAGTATGTATGAGAAATTTGAAACTGTAAATGTAGAAAATTTTAAATATCTTTGAAGAAAAAAATAAAAAAAATGAAACACTTGAAATTTCTTCCCTCATTTCTTTTGATATTGTTGCTTTTTGCCGGCACATCTGTTTCCTTTGCACAGACAGATAAAAACAAAGATGCCCCGATAGTATTTATTGTTGAACAAATGCCGGTATTTCCGGGTGGCGAGGATTCTATGTATAAATTTATAACTGCAAATGTCACCTATCCACAAGTAGCCAGGGAAAAAAATATCAGCGGAACTGTCATCATCATCTTCATAGTTGAACAGGATGGAAGTATTACCAATGCCAAGGTTGTTAAAGGAATCGGAGGTGGATGCGACGAAGAAGCTTTGCGTGTTGTAAAATTAATGCCAAAATGGAACCCGGGTAAACAAGCGGGAAAGCCATGCAGGGTTCAGTTTCAACTTCCACTTAAGTTTAGTTTGAGTTGATCACAAATCACTCAACTTAGTGTTGAAAAATTGTTCAAGGTTCAAGGTTGAGTCTGCTCCGATAAGTCTTTTTCCTGCCGCAAAGG
>CAISZK010000454.1 GCA_903889915.1 uncultured Bacteroidota bacterium | reverse complement strand
CTTTTAACCTGGGATAAAACTCAGGAAGAACTCAGGCAAACCCTGCTTGTAGCTTCTGCTTTGAAACACTTGCGGGACAACAATATTTCCGCCAAATGTTTTGACTCTGGTTTGGCAATTTCCAATTTTCGTGACAATTCCACACGTACAAGATTTTCTTTTGCCTCAGCCTGCAACCTTCTCGGACTGGAAGTACAGGATCTGGATGAAGGCAAATCGCAGGTGGCGCATGGCGAAACTGTGCGCGAAACTGCAAACATGATCTCTTTCCTCACAGATGTTATTGGCATTCGTGATGATATGTTTCTTGGTGCCGGTCATACATATATGCTCGAAGTTGGCGAAGCTCTTGATGATGGTTTCAGGCAGGGTGTTTTGCCTTCACGACCGGGTATTGTAAATCTTCAGTGCGATATTGATCATCCCACACAATCCATGGCCGATCTTTTACATCTGAAAAATTATTTCGGTTCGCTCGAAAATTTAAAAGGAAAGAAAATAGCCATGACATGGGCTTATTCTCCAAGCTATGGTAAACCATTATCAGTTCCGCAAGGCATTATTGCACTGATGACCCGCTTTGGGATGGAAGTGGACCTTGCCTATCCCGAAGGTTACGATCTCATTCCCGATGTGGTTGAAATTGCAAAGAAAAATGCTGTTGAAAGCAATGGAAAATTACGCATAGTGAACTCCATGGACGAAGCTTTCAAAGACGCCGATATTGTGTATCCAAAAAGCTGGGCGCCTTTCAAAGTAATGGAAAGAAGAACCCAACTTTTGCAGAAAAATGACAAAGATGGTTTAAAAGTTCTTGAGCAGGAATGTCTTGCAAACAATGCAAAATTCAAAAACTGGGAATGCACCGAAAATAAAATGAAGTTGACAAAGGATGGCAAAGCTTTATACATGCACTGTCTTCCCGCCGACATTTCGGATGTTTCATGCAAAGAAGGCGAAGTGGCAGCGACAGTTTTTGAAAGATACCGCATCGAAACGTATAAGGAAGCAGGATACAAGCCTTACATTATTGCTGCAATGATCCTGAATAATAAATACAGAAATGCTGCGGAAATTCTTGAAAAACTCTATAATACCGGCATTAAAAGGCAAATGTAAGCCATCATCATTATCGGAAAAATAAGTATTGAAAAGATGAGCCCGCTCCGACTATTCGTTTACTTGCCTCTAAGACGCAAAGACTCGAAGTTTCGCAAAAAAATAATAATTGCTTTTATAGGTTTTGAGTTTCTTGGTGACTTAGAGACTTAGAGGCAATGTTGTTTTTTTACTTTTTGGAGTGGACTCAAAGAATGTTTTTGAAATAATATTGTGGGAATAAAAAATCTTTTTAATACAACCTACAGCTACCTTTTGGGGCGTATCGTTGAACGGACATCAAGCAAAGTCAGTCCCGGTCTCGAAGTTGCGCATATCAACGGGAAATACATGCTGAACTCGCTCAATGCAAATTATTCTTACGGCATGCTGCAAAGGGTTTTTGAAATAGAATTTAAAAACCTAAACATCCAAAACAGGAATATCAAAGAAGCGCTGATCCTTGGATTTGGTGCCGGAAGTGTGGCATCCATCCTTCTTGATCAGTATAAGATGTCATGCAACATTACAGGAATAGAAAAGGATGAAAAGGTTATTCAGCTAGGTAAAAAATATTTCAATACCCAAAGATTCAACAATACCCAGGTGATCTGTGCTGATGCATTTGAATTTCTGAAGGTGAACAAGAAACGTTATGATCTTATCATTGTTGATGTGTATGTTGATAATATTGTCCCTGCTGAAATTGAAAGTCCGGAATTTATTAATCTGTTGAAAAACGCTGTTGCCAGTGAAGGATTGCTCATTTTTAATAAAATGATCTGTGATACTGAAACTGAAAGATCATCACAAAAGTTGAAAGATACCTTCAGCAAGGTTTTTGGAAATTTCCAGTCTCACAATATCCATAAACATCACACCAATCTTATGCTGGTCTATGATTCAACACTAAAATAAATGATCATTGCAATGACTATTTTAAATTTTTGATTTAAGATTTAAAAAAATCAATAACCAGTAATGACGCTTAGCAAATGACTATTGACCAATAACGCCGAAGGCGTTAAATGTTTATAGTAAACAATGCCAACCATAGCGGCACAACTTCGGAGGAGTTGAATGTAATTTCATCTTTCAATTTTTATTAATTTATACATGCGACCACCTTCGGGGTCGCTTTATCACCGTTGATTTATCTGCTATAAACATTTGAATCCTTCGGATTCACTGCACGCAGCATTTTACATTTTACATTTTTCTGTTTTACATTTTGCATTAATATTCACTTGAAAAGATCAAAAATGCTATTGACTTTAGTCGCATTTTAAGAGATTTTTTTTTGTTCACAAAACTCTGTCAGGTTGAAAAAACGCTGACAGGTTTTCCCTTAATCCCGGAGGGATTGAATGTGAATAGAAAAGGTTTCATGGGTGGAGGTGCGACTCTGAAGGAGTCGAATATGATGCAGT
>CAISZK010000453.1 GCA_903889915.1 uncultured Bacteroidota bacterium | reverse complement strand
ATTTGAAAACTTTAGATCTGCTATTCTTTTCTTCAATGGAAATTTAGAACTATTTCACACGATACCCAGTTAAACCTTTTTATTTAAAGCAAAACGAAAGATTCCGGCATCCCTTTTATACCTTATTCCTCATACCCACAAAACACAAAAGCAAGCCATCAGCTTGCTTTTTTTCAGTGTAGCGAGGACGAGAATTGAACTCGTGACCTCCGGGTTATGAATCCGACGCTCTAACCAACTGAGCTACCTCGCCATTTTCGGAGTGCAAAAATATAAAATTATTGACATAACAAGAACTTTCATTTCAGGTAAATTTCAAATCAGAAAAAAAGCCCTGTATATTCAGGGCTTTAGGACGTAAAATAAATTTAATCGTTGTGTTCTTTATAGGGTCTCTCACGGCGATGACCTCGTCTTTTTGCTTTGCTCTTTTTTATACTGATGGCAACAATAGGGATCGTAAACCCAATTATTAAAATAGAATAAAGTCCGAATCCTACAGAAGTTATACCAAACACATTGAGAAATGATGAACCGGCTCTGTGACTGTCAACAATTTCATTCATTTTGATCAAACAAAATAGAACGATAATTAACGAAGTAATTAATAAAAGTACGTATTGAGTACCTCTGATACTTCTGTTCCTGTTTCCTGCAATTGCCAGAATGAAGCAAATGAGAAAAAGTCCGAATACCATCCATCCATCACCTGAGGTGCTTTCGGAAGTTACATCTTCATAGCCTTCGTTCCATGGTAAAAATACTGAGATCA
This sequence comes from uncultured Bacteroidota bacterium, assembly GCA_903889915.1. Lineage (GTDB taxonomy): Bacteria > Bacteroidota > Bacteroidia > Bacteroidales > CG2-30-32-10 > CAISZK01. The sequence goes on along the minus strand of CAISZK010000453.1, from coordinate 18,429 downwards.
GCCCTACAATGGTCATCGCGACTATGATCAATCTTTGTCGGCTCATAATAATAAGATGATTTATTGGCGCAAATGTAGGTATTATCTTTGACAAAATGAGGATTAATCAAATTTTCAACAGAATATTTTTTTAGGATATTCAGTATAAATGTTCAAAATGTATGAAATAAGGGAGTTTAAATGCATGTGTAGTCATTGTTATTAGTTACGAGAAACCAAAAAAGTAATTTGTTTTGAAGTATTATTTGTAAATCTGTTTGTAGGGTTACGATGTCCTCAAATCAGCAAGCTAAATCGCCTTGCAATTTCCTTTTCAATAATTCCTGTTTTTTTTTGCTATACTTTCTGAATTCAGTTTAACTTTGCATTTTTAAAAAAAACAGGATTAGAAATGTTTGAAAGTATAAGTGAAAAATTTGACCGGGCGTTTAAATTGCTCAAAGGTCAGGGTAGGATCACGGAAATAAATGTTGCCGAAACGTTGAAGGATGTGCGCAAAGCGCTGCTTGATGCCGACGTTAATTTTAAAATTGCAAAGACCTTCACCGAACAGGTAAAGGAAAAAGCTCTTGGTGCAAATGTATTGACTTCTTTATCACCAGGACAGTTGATGGTTAAGATCACACACGATGAACTTGTGAAGCTGATGGGTGGCGAAATGACCGAACTTAACCTGAAGGGAAGCCCCGCAATTATTTTGATAGCAGGTTTGCAGGGTTCCGGTAAAACAACTTTTGCAGCAAAGCTTGCAGGATTTGTAAAATCAAAGAAAGGTCGTAATCCGCTGCTTGTTGCCTGCGACGTCTATCGTCCTGCTGCCATCAACCAGTTAAAAGTTCTTGGTGAGCAGATCGGAGTAAATGTATATGCGGATGAAACAAATAACGACCCGGTTTCGATAGCTAAAAAAGCTTTGACCCATGCACGTGACATGGGATATAATCCCGTGATCATTGATACCGCCGGCCGTCTTGCCATTGATGAACAAATGATGGACGAGATCGCCAATATTAAAAAGGCGGTCAATCCCCAGGAAACCCTGTTTGTTGTTGACTCCATGACCGGGCAGGATGCTGTGAACACAGCCAAAGCTTTTAATGACCGGCTCGATTACGAAGGTGTTGTTCTTACCAAACTTGATGGTGATACACGTGGTGGTGCTGCATTGTCAATAAAATCAGTAGTTGATAAACCTATTAAATTTGTAGGTGTCGGAGAAAAGCTTGATGCCATTGATATCTTCTACCCCGAACGTATGGCCGACCGTATTCTTGGAATGGGTGACATCGTTTCGTTTGTTGAGAAAGCACAGGAGAATTTTGATGAAATTGAACAACAGAAAATTCAACGCAAGATACTGAAAGATCAGTTCACGATGAATGACTATCTGGGTCAGTTAATGCAGGTGAAAAAGATGGGAAACATGAAAGAAGTGATGAGCATGATCCCCGGAATTGGCAAAGCCATGAAGAATGTTGAAATTCCTGATGATATTTATAAAAACATTGAAGCAATCGTAGGTTCTATGACTCCGGCTGAAAGGGAAAATCCCGATATTTTAAATGGTAGCCGTCGTAAACGTATTGCTTCGGGAAGTGGTACGGATATTATGGAGGTCAATAAAGTTATCAAGCAGTTTGACCAGACACGCATGGTGATGAAGGAAGCCCTGGGAGGAAATAAAGCCAAAGCAATTCAGATGATGAAAAATCAGGCGAAGAAAAGAAGGTAGAGTAAGAATTCAATATTAAGCAAAAGTTCCTTTTATGAAATTGATTGATGGTAAAAAAATAGCTGATGAGATAAAGACCGAGATGGCAATTGAAGTTAGAAAAATGATTGATGCAGGTCAAAGAGTTCCTCACCTGGCAGCCGTTCTGGTTGGTGAAGATCCCGCTAGTCAAACATACGTTGCACACAAAGAAAAAGCCTGCAAGGAAGTTGGGTTTACCTCTTCACTTTACAGATATCCTGAATCAATGTCTGAAAAAGACCTGCTCGAAGCTGTTGAGTTTTTAAACAGGGATGATGAAGTTGATGGTTTCATCGTACAGTTGCCATTGCCAAAACATATTTCGCCGGAAAAGATCATCAAAGCAATAAATCCAAAGAAAGATGTTGATGGTTTTCACCCCATGAATATTGGAAATATGGTGTTGAATTTACCGGCATATATTTCTGCAACTCCATACGGAATCCTACAACTGATGAAACATTCAGGAATTGAAACTGAAGGAAAAAATTGTGTGGTTGCCGGTAGGAGCAATATTGTTGGCACACCTTTGAGTATTTTGTTGTCGAGAAATAATAAGGATGCCAATTGCACCGTGACTTTGTGTCACAGCAAAACAAAAAACCTGAAAGAGGTTTGTGCCGGCGCCGATATTCTTATAGTGGCAATGGGACAACTTGAATTCATCAAGGCTGACATGGTGAAAGAAGGCGCAGTGGTGATTGATGTTGGAATGCACAGGGTTCCTTCAACGGAAACAAAATCGGGTTTCAGACTGAAAGGCGATGTGGCTTTTGATGAAGTTTCTAAAAAATGCAGTATGATAACACCCGTTCCGGGCGGAGTGGGATTGATGACTGTTGTTGCCTTGCTCATGAACACCATGAAAGCTGCAAAAAATGAAATTTACGGATAATAAAGAAAAGAGAAAATAGTTGATAGAAAACAGCAATTATTGATTAGCCAAGATATTTTCTATCTTCTCTTTTCTATTTACTCTTTTCAATTCTAAAATATTTGCCCCCTGTAAAGGGGGATTTTTTTAATGATCGAAAACGAAGAAAACATAAAACTGCTGAATGAAGGCCGGATGTTGCCGGTGATGGAAGAATTTTATTCCATACAAGGGGAGGGGCATAACACCGGTCAGGCCGCATATTTCCTGAGAATTGGTGGTTGCGATGTGGGTTGCCACTGGTGTGATGTGAAAGAATCGTGGAATGCCGATCTGTGGCCTCTTTCATCAACGGAAGCTGTTATTTCAAACATTGAAAAATGTCCTTCAAACGCTGTTGTTATCACAGGCGGCGAACCTCTTCAATATAATCTTGACTACCTGTGCAGGGAATTAAAATCAAGGAATATCCGCTGTTTTCTCGAAACTTCAGGATCATGTAAATTGAGTGGCGAATGGGATTGGATTTGTCTGTCGCCCAAAAAAAAATCACCTCCGTTGCCTTTTATTTATACTAAAAGTGATGAATTGAAAGTTATCATTCATGATGGTTCGGATTTTGCGTGGGCTGAAGAAAACGCTGAACTGATCAACGGTAAATCTTTACTGCTGTTGCAGCCGGAATGGAGCAGACGCAGGGAAATGATCCCATTGATCGTTGATTATGTTTTGAAAAATCCAAAATGGATTATTTCGTTGCAATCGCACAAGTATATGAATATTCCGTAAGGGGTAATTGGTAAAAGTAAAAAAAAGGTAAAGATCTGTACGGCTTATTAAACAAACACAAGCGTCCGATGAAAAAAATTCTGTGTACCCTTCCCCTGTTGATCCTGGTTCTTGCTTTCTCAGGCAGAGCGCAGGACAATACCTATAAATATTCAACGAAAAATGCAAAGGCAATAAAATCGTACGAAAAAGCCACGAAATTTTATGACAGTTATGACAATGCTGATGCTTTGAAAGAACTGGATGAGGCCATAAAAGCGGATGATAAATTTATTGAAGCATACATGTTGAAAGGAGATATCCTGGCTGACATGAAAAAATATGAATCAGCTATTGTCTGTTACCAGAAAGCAATTGAAATTGATCCTGATTTTTACTCCAACAATTATTTTAATCTTGGTATGGCTGAATTAAAATGCGGGAAATACCAGCTTGCAAAGAACAGCCTTACTGTTTATGTGAACAACAAAAAGGTTCTGCCTGCAAACAAGAAGAAAGCAGATTTTTTCCTGAAGAATGCTGAGTTTGGCATCAATGCATTGAACAACCCTGTTCCCTTCAATCCTGTCAATCTTGGTGACAGTGTCAATTCAAAATACAATGAATACCTGCCATCTCTTACGGCTGACGGACAAACACTGGTTATTACCCGAAGACTGCCCAAGGATTCCAACACTGTTTTCGAAAGCCTGAGTGATCAGGAAGATTTTTATGTGTGCCACAGGGTTGATGATAGTTTGTGGAGCAAAGCAAAGGATATTGGACCACCTATCAATACTCCAGGAAATGAAGGAGCACAATGCATATCGCCTGATGGGAAAACCCTTTATTTTACGGCCTGTAATCGTCCAGATGGTATTGGAAGCTGCGATATTTATTATTCAAGGCGTGTTGGAAACGCTTGGAGCATCCCGAAAAATATGGGGGCAGTAGTTAATTCTGCAAAGTGGGATTCACAACCTTCCATATCATCGGATGGAAACACTCTTTATTTTACAAGCGCTCGGAGTGGTGGCAAAGGCGGCATGGACATATGGAAAACTACCAAAGACAAGCTGGGAGTTTGGACACAGCCTGTGAACCTCGGAGATTCTATTAATACGATCAGGGGAGAAATGGCTCCTTTTATTCATCCCGATGATCAGACATTGTATTTTGCATCCGACGGTCATCCGGGAATGGGCGGGTTTGATATTTTTTATTCACGTAAAGACTCTGCCGGAAACTGGGGAAAGGCCGTGAACATCGGATATCCTATCAACACTTTTGCTGATGAAAGCTACCTGATCGTAAATTCCGCCGGCGACCTTGCATACTTTGCTTCCGACAGACCGGGTGGAAAAGGCCATCTGGATATTTATTCCTTTCCGCTTTATGCAAAAGCACGTCCAAAAATGGTTACCTACATGAAAGGCACAGTTTACGATAAAAATAGCTATGCAAAACTCTATGCCAAATTTGAACTCATAGATCTGAAAACAGGGAAAACTTTTCTGGAATCTTATTCTGACACACTGACAGGCGAGTTTCTTGTTTGCCTGCCGTCTGAAAAAGACTATGCACTAAATATTTCGAAGGATGGATATTTGTTCTACTCTGAAAATTTCAAATTGAGCGGTGTGCATCCCAATTCCGATCCCTACCTGAAAGATGTTCCGCTGCAGCCGATAAAAGTAAATGAAACTGTGGTGCTGAAAAACATATTTTTCGATACTGACAAGTACGATCTGAAACCAGAATCAACAACTGAACTTGAACGACTGAAAGCCCTGCTGTTGAAAAATCCGAAACTAAAAATTGAAATTGACGGCCACACCGACAATGTCGGCGAAGCAGCCTACAACCAGGTTTTGTCCGAAAACAGGGCCAAAGCAGTCTATACTTATCTTATTGAACATGGCATTGCCAAAGAAAGGCTTTCTTACAAAGGTTTCGGTGAAACAATGCCGATAAACACTGAGGACTCTGATAAAGGAAGAGCGCTGAACCGCCGCACTGAATTTAGAGTGTTGGATAATGCAGGAGGGAAATAAAAAATGCTTCACTTTTTGAGATGGACATTTTTTATGAAGAGAATTATTTAATGTCATGCATTGGGAAATGCGCGCCAGCAGGGGTGGAATATTCATTTTTTTAAGACGTTTCAGGTAACTTCTTGTTTATATTTAATTTAAAAACCTTAACCTACTCAATAAAAATGTTCCGAAACATCTATGTCTGTTTTAGGAACAACCATTACTAAGTTAGGAACAACCATTACTAAGTTAGGAACAACCATTATTAAGTTAGGAACAACCATTATTAAGTTAGGAACAACCATTATTAAGTTAGGAACAACCATGTCTAAGCTAGGAACAAGCATTACTAAGCTAGGAACAAGCATTACTAAGCTAGGAACAACCATGTCTAAATTAGGAACAACCATGTCTAAGTTAGGAACAAGCATTACTAAGATAGGAACAACCATGTCTGAGATAGGAACAACCATTACTAAGTTAGTTACAACTATTCCTATCACAGTCCTGCTTGTTAACAGCATAATCATTATCACAAATCGTTTGGTTCCGCAATCAGTGAATCCAAAGGATTCAAATGTTTATAGTGATAATAATGGCCTGGGAGAAGCGACCCTGAAGGTGGTCGCATGAATACATCAATAAAAATGGCAAATCAAAAAAATATTCGAATCCTCAGGATTTGTGCTGCTGTGGATGGTTCTGTTTTCTATAAACATTTAACATCTCCTGCATTAATAGCAATTAGTCATTTGTCAAATGTCAATAGATAGCTCAACATTGAACCACAAACAACAAACCCCTTACTTCTTTTTCCCCGTTGTGCTTGTCTTCACTGGTTCCTGCCTTTGCGGAGCCTGTTTTACCTGTCTTTCTTGTTTCTGAACCTGCGGAGTGGTGGTTTCAACCTTTGTTTTCACAACTGGCTGTGTTTGTTCCCAAACCTGCTTGTGGTATTCCTGAGCTTTGTTCATATTATTGAATGTGGGCGTTGTCTCTTTCTTTGGTGTTACCTCAGTTTTTTGAACGGATTTGGTAATTTTCACCGGTGGGATTTTCGTAGGTTTTTCAATAACATCAGGCACGATCTGCGATTTATTTTCAACTGTAGTAGTTGTAACAGGCGTTTTTTTCAGATCAGGATATTTGGTTGAATTTTTCTGAAAATATTTATCCTTATCAACAGTTTGAAGTGTGGTACCTTTATGTCCCATTATAGCGTCTTCATTCATTTGTCCAACCTGTTTAATAATATCAGGTCTTTTGGTTTTGTTGGTAAGAAAATCATCCGGCAGATATTGTTTATTGTCGTTATACCAATGATGAACTATCACTGAGTTGCCATCGGGACGCTTGTGGTGGCCATAGTAATGATTGATATACGTATCGCAAAGGTGCGGGTAATGATGAATATGCTCTGGATAATAGAAGTACCAGTTGGTGAAATAATAGGAAGGATAGCCGATAATGACCATATTGCCATAAGCATCATAGTAGAAGCCGCAATCGAACCAGTAGGGGTAAGGATACCAATAGCTATAAGGATACCATGTTGGGTAGCCGAACCAATAAGAATAAGGGTAGCACGAATAGTTTGACATGTATTCCGTGCTTGGTGGTGTGTTTATTTCTTCCTGACTATATCCGTTTTCAGTAGCATAATCAGTGGCGGCGCTTTTCAGATCATTGGTCTCGTCAAGGTTTTGCTTGATTTCTTCCTTCCATGCGGCGGCATCAATGGCATTCTGCCTGATTTCGGCAAGGTTCAATGAATCCATACGGTGAATTACACCCAACGAATCGCGGCGGAAATGGTCGCCCACCCTCACCGTGAGGCTAAGATGATCGTTAAGCAGACTAATGATTTCCGGATATTGAGTAAGAGTTTTTAATGCTTTCTGTGTCACCAAAGGATAATCGGATAGAATTTGTGCAAACTGGGTATTTGTTGATGTCTGCAGATCATCAATTTTCTTGAGAGTTTCATAATAACCCAGTCCGTATTTCAGTGCTGTTTCATGAATTTCGGCCGGATAGTTCACCAATATTTTTTCAATTTCTTCTTTCGATTTCATGCCTCCCTGTGCAAGCTCCGATATTAATCCGGGATACCTTCCCAGGTTCCAGAAATCTTCCTGCTCTGTCTTTGTGAAACTACTGATGGCATCGGTGAAACCGGTACTCGAATTGGTTTGCAGGCTTGCAATACTTACCACTGCACCGGGATATTCGCATGCCTGAAAAATATAAAGGCGTATAGTGTCGGGATACATCACCAACGCTTTGAAAGCAGCCGAATCCTCTTTGGTTGCATGTTGGGTCTGCTGTTGACCATAATTTTTGGTTATAGCTCCCTGGAGCAGTATAACCAATAGCATCGTGATTGCAAATTTTGTTTTCATTGTTTATGAGTTTAGCATTTGTTCGAAATACCTTTTCGGAAAGTAAGCAAACTTTGAACCAAACAATGCCTGGTAGAAAGCTTTAATTATTGGTTGTTCCTGAATTTTGGTTTTTCTCTTTTTTTAAGACGGTATTTTTTTTCGTATTACGAAAATTTTGGTAAATAAAAGTTTTGCTTTTTGTAAATGGGATAATTTCCGCTTAGGAGAGAGGTTTGGGAAACAGAGAATAAACAACAGATCGTTAACTGATTCTCCTTATACAAATACCTTTTACCTTGTCTTATTGAAAAAACTCATTCAATTTAAATAACAAAATCGTAAAGGTACTAAAAATTAAGGAAAAACACACTAGTATTTCAGATTATAAACAAGTTGTTTTAGTTTTATCTCCGCCACTTTTGCTGAATATTGCAGATTGACCAATAAATATGAGGCATTTTCGTAGGTAGTTTGAGCTGCTTTTACATCCAGGATGGTAGCTTGCCGCACCTGGAAATTATTAAGCACAACTTCAACCAGTTTGTTTGAAAGTTGATAATTGATCTTTTGTGATTGCAGTTGTTTTAAGGCGGTACTGTAGGCAAGATATGTTGTAATAGCGCTTGATTTTAGTGTTGTGAGAAGGCTTTCTTTCTCAAGATTCGCATTTGCCAGATCAAACTCGGCTGTCTTTTGTTTAACCCTGTAAGCATTTCCATTGAAAATTGGAATTTGCAAAGTCAATCCTGCTGATGGTCCATTGATCCTGTTTGTAAGCAATGTTCCGTAAGAACTGTTGGTTAAACTGTAGTCATAGCCTGCATTCATTTTTAATGAAGGGTAGCGGAGTGCGGCAGTTTCCTTTATGATCTGCTGATCTATTTTCACGCTCTGCTCAGCCGAAAGATATTGAGGGTTGCGAACAAGATAATTGGAAATAGAATCCAAGATGATTGTGCTATCCACAACTATAGTGTCACTTATCTTATAGGGTGTGTAATGCTTTGCGCTGATAAGGAGTAACAGACTGGCTATATCCTGGTCAACCACCAGCTGCTGGAGTTTGATATCCTGCTTTGCACTGTTTACATCCATTTGGGCTTGCAGAATATCCATGGCATTTGCCATTCCTACCTTATCACGTTCATTGATGATGTCAAGTTTTTTTTGCGAAACATCCAACGAATTTTTAATGATCCTGAGATAACTTTCCTGGCGGATAATATCGTAATATTGCATCATTACTGCACCAATGGTATTTTGGATTTGTTCGTTGAGGAGAAGTTCACTTTGTTTTTGCAGACAGCTCAGACGCTCTTTGGTAGCAACGATCCTGAAACCATTGAATAATGTCATGCTGGCAGTGATCCCGGCATCCACCGAATTGCTGGTGCCATTGTCTTCAGAGTTGATCGTGCCCGAATTTAATTTTTGATAGACATCACTCAAAGCGCCTTCATCGCTTGCGTTACCTTCGATGGTAGGCAAACCCCCTGCAACACCATAAGTATTGTTGATCTTTCCGATCTCAGAATTGTTTTTTGCGATCCTGATATCAAAATTATTTTTAAGCGCAGTGTCAATAGCAGCCTGCAAATTGAGCTGCTGCGACTGCGCTATGATTGGAAATAACAATGCAAAATAAACCAAATACTTTTTCATCTGTTTATATTTTTTGCGAACTTTAAACAACAACTAACAACTAACTACAAACAACAAACCACTAACAATTTCTTATTCCTGTTCATTTTTTTCTCCAACCTCTTCAATCACTTTAATGTTTTTTCCGGAGATTAGAAGATAAAAAGCAGGAACAACAAACAACGTAAGAATAAGTGAAAATAAGATACCACCAACAACAACAATACCCAAAGGAATTCGGCTTGTGGCAGCAGCGCCCAAACTCAATGCGATCGGCAACGCACCCAATGAAGTTGCAAGACTCGTCATTAAAATAGGACGCAATCGCTGGGTGGCGGCTTCTATTACAGCCTGAAGTTTATCGAAGCCTGCTCTTCTTTTTTTATTGGCAAATTCAACAATCAGAATTCCATTTTTTGTTACCAGTCCAATGAGCATGATCATTCCTATCTCGGAAAAGATATTGAGCGTTTGTCCGAATATCCATAAACTGAGCAAAGCTCCTGCTATTGCCAATGGAACAGTCATCATGATGATGAGCGGATCTTTGAAACTTTCGAACTGCGCTGCGAGTACAAGGAAAATAAACACAAGGGCAAGTATAAATGCAAAGGCTGTGTTTGAAGAACTCTCAGCATAGTCGCGCGATGGACCACTCAATGATGTCGTAAAGCTACTGTCTAATAATTTATCTGCAATGGCCTGCATGGCTTTAACTCCATCACCTATAGTTTTGCCACTGGCAAGAGAAGCGGAAACTGTGGCTGCTTTAGAACGATTGAAATGGTATAAAGCAGGCGGGTTCGCATTATTGACAACCTTTACAACCGATGATAATGGAATATTATCACCTTTTTTATCACGCACAAAAAGATTTGAAATGTCAACAGGTTTCTGCCGGTCTTTCAGAGCCACCTGCATGATCACCTGGTATTGCATGCCGTTCATGATAAAATAGGCAAGCCTGCCGCCACTAAAAGCGCTTTGCAGAACATTGGAAATGTCCGTAACTGAAAGTCCAAATTCACGGGCTTTTATTCTGTCAATGAAAATATCAACTTCAGGTTTGTTGAATTTCAGGTTCACATCGGCATTTTGAAATGTCTTGTCATTTTTTACTTCATCCATGAATTTCGGAATGACTGCTTTCAATTTTTCGAAATTCAGATTCTGTATAACAAACTGAACCGGCAAAGAACCTTTAGAAGCCAAACCAACAGCAATGGTTTGTTCCTCGATAGGGAAAATTCGCACATCCTTGAAACGGGGAAGTTTTGCATTCAATTCTTTTACTATATCGCTCTGGCTTTTATTCCTTTCATTTTTTGGCAATAAACCTATTCTGCCATTTGCACTATTTACTCCTGTGCTACTATAACCCGGCACTGACAAGAATGAAAAATCTCTTTCCGGAATGGAATCAATCAGGTAATCGCCGATCTTATTGCCGACATTCATCATAAACGGAAAACTTGCGCCTTCCTGTCCGGTGATGGTCAGACGGATCATGCCTTTATCTTCAAGAGGTGCAATTTCACTTTGCAGATTTATTCCAATAACGGCGATCAGCGCAATACAGGCAGCCGCTATCAGAGTGGCCCAATGCGGGCGTTTGAGAAAACCTGTCAGCCTTTTTTTATAACCACTTTCCATTCCGTTGAAGAATGGCTCTGTTTTCAAATAAAACTTACCGTGATGTGCGTTCTTTTTTGTTAGAAAAATATTTAAAACAGGAGTGATGGTAAGAGAAACAAACGCTGAAATGAGTACTGCACTTGCAAGTACAACACCAAACTCACGGAACAAACTTCCAACAAACCCTTGAAGGAATAATACCGGTAAAAAAACTATCGCAAGAGTTGCTGAGGTTGCAATAACCACAAAGAATATTTCTTTACTTCCTTCAATAGCGGCTTTCCTGATTGGTATTCCTTTTTCAATTCTCCTGAAAATATTTTCAGTAACAACAATTCCATCGTCAACAACAAGACCTGTCGCAAGGATAATCGCAAGCAAGGTCAGAATGTTCACTGAGAATCCTGCAATATACATGATGAAGAAAGTAAAAATAAGAGAAATTGGGATATCAATGAGAGGTCGCAATGCAATCAGCCAGTTCCTGAAAAAGAAAAATATTACCATGATCACCAAAATGATTGCAATCAATAAGGTCTCGCTAACCTCACTGATTGAACGGCGCACATAGGTTGTATTGTCAATAAGAGTGGTAAAACGTAAATCTCCTTTTTGTGTTTTTTTGATCTCAGCCAGTCTCTTTTGATATTCATTCGAAATATTGATGTAGTTTGCACCCGGCTGAGGTACTATTGCCAGACCCACAGCGCTTACACCATTCAGTTTCCAGCTCTGTTCGTATAGTTCAGGACCTACTTCAACTTTGGCAACATCACTCAGTCTGACTATTCCATTAGAATCTTCGCGGATTATCAGGTCCTGAAAATCCTTCTCAGTGGTAAGTCTTCCCATCGCACGGATGGTAAGTTCAGTTTTATTACCATAGATCTTTCCCGAAGGTATGTCAACGTTTTCGGCACTCAATACATTTGAAATGTCATTAAATGCTACATTGTAAGCATTCAATTTATCAGGGTCAATCCACAAACGCATGGCAGGACGCTTTTGCCCTACAATATTCACAGCGCTTACTTCGGGGATGGTCTGGAAATTTTTCAGTAAAACATTTTCAGTGTAATCACTTAATTCAATCAACCCCATACTTGGACTTTGAACTGCAAGTAATATGATAAAGTCACTATTGGCATCAGACTTTGTTACCACAGGAGGTGCATCAATATCCAAAGGAAGGTTTCTCAATGCCTGTCCTACCTTGTCACGCACATCGTTTGCAGCAGTTTCAAGGTCTGATTTGAGGTTAAACTCAACACTGATGGAACTTCTGCCAACAGAACTGGTAGATGAAATGGTACGGATGCCGGCGATACCATTGATTGATTTTTCCAGTGGTTCGGTGATCTGGCTTTCTATAATATCGGAATTTGCACCTGTATATGAAGTGGTCACCGTGATCAGAGGCGGGTCAATGGCAGGATAATCACGTACACCCAGATATGTATATCCAATAATACCCAGTAGAATGATGAATACATTCATCACCGTTGCCAGTATGGGTCGCTTTATTGATAATTCAGAAATGTTCATTAATTCAGTTTGGATTTTAAATTTTGTTCAAGGTCTAAAGTTCAAGGTTCAAAGTTCAAGGTTCAAAGTTCAATGTTGCTGTGAACCGTTGATGTTACTCACCTTTTATTTCCCGGCTTTCTTTACGTTTTTAACTTTCACCTTTGCATTGGGACGGACAAATAAAACACCACTGACAACGATGCTGTCACCTGCTGTCAGTCCCTTTGTGATTGATACAAGGTCGGCATTTTTGGTCCCGGTTTCGACATTTACAAAAACTCCTTTTCCGTTTTTCACAACAATTACCTGGTTCGAAAGAGCATCAGGAATGATGGCGCTGGTAGGTACAACGATGCTTTTACCGGTTTGTATCAGCGAAACTTTCACGAAAGTGCCCGGACTGATTATGCCTTCATTAAGAATGGCCCTCACTTTTAAGTTACGTGTGGAGGTGCTTATCTGTGGCTCGATTGCACTGATCACTGCGGTCTGCGATTCTGATGCATCAGTTGTTTTAACAGATACCTCGTCGCCAACATTTACAAGGTTTTCATAAGTTGATGGGACTGTAAAATCAATTTTAATTTTATCAGTTTGTTGTAATGTTCCGATCAATGTGGTGGGCGAAACATAAGCGCCAAGACTGACCTGTCGCAATCCCAATTTGCCGGTAAACGGAGCTTTGATAACCGTTTTGTCAATGTCAGCATCAAGTACTTTTATATTGGCTTCGGTAAGTTCTTTATCATTCAGTGCGGCATCATAAGTGGCCTGATCAACTCCGGCAACAGCCAAAAGTTTTTTTAATCTTGCTTCTGTTTTAGCGGCAAGGTCAAGTTTAACTTTTTGTTGTTCCAACTCTGCCTGCAGATCGGCATCGTTGATCTTGGCAAGTATGGTTCCTTCCTTCACTGTGGCGCCATCAGGGATATTTAAAAAAGTGATGCGTCCGCTGATCTCCGGATGCAATTCCACCATTTCCTGCGACAGCACGGTGCCATTAACTTCAACGGATGTCGGGAAGTCCTCATCTCCTGCAATCATTATATCCACAGAAACCGGTGGATTTTCTTTTTTCTGATCAGCATTTTTGCTCTTGCATGAAACAAGAGCAATGAATGCCAGTGATAAAAAAATTAATTTAAAATAATTCATAAACAAGAATTTTATTTGTCGAGGTTATTTTTAATAATATTTATAGTCTTTAAAAATGCTGAGATCTCATCCGGCTCGAGGCCTTTGAAAGCCTTTTTGGTTACATTTTTAAGTGTTTTTTTTATTTGAGGCAGATATTTTTTTGCCTTTTCAGTTATTTGCAGGCTGTATTTTCTCTTGTCATTCGAGTTAATATCACGTGTCACATATCCTCTGTCGCACAAATAATCCACAGTCCTTACAATACTGACTTTGTCGGTACCCATAAGCCCTGCCAGGTCCTGCTGAGTAATCTGACCTTCGCCCTGCTCAATTAATAAAAGTGAATAGAAATTTCTGTCAATATCAAGAGAAGAAAGATCTTCATTGATCAGATACAAAAAACGTCTTCCTGCGTGTGATAGAATACGTCCTATTGGTTGTTCAATATTTTGATGAGAAGTCCGGCCCATTTATAAAATGGCAAAAGTAAATCTTTTTATTAAATGGTTTACATTGTTAACCATTATTAACTTTGAAAATAATTATATTGAGAAGAAAAGTTAATTCAGAAATTTTCGCACAAGCCATATAATGAGGCTCAGAACTGCACTGAGTAGTATCATTGTAGTTATGGGAAAATAGAAAGAAAAATTTTCTTTTTTGATCTTTATATCGCCGGGAAGGTTTCCAAACCAGTTGAGTTTATCACCAAATAGCCAGATGATAATTCCTATGATGATTACGATAATGCCAATGATGACTATTGTTTTCCCTGTGTTCTGCATCTCACTGTTTTTATAAGACGGAGTAGTTGCAAAGTTAATTCTTTTAAGTTGATACCTGAACAGGATTGATCAAATTGAAAATTAATCAGGTTCAATGAAATTATCATCTTCATTGACTTTTTGATCATTTCATTTATTGAAAATAATGAACAATTAATAAATCCGAAAAATAATTCAGGTGTGTAAAAATAATTACATAATTTTGTCATTAACATTATGTAGTTTTGTTTTCAAAATAAATAAAGGTAGCCATTCTGTAATAATTTGCTCTTTTTACCGTTACCACGATAGTTGATTATTCCAGTTTTATAAAGGATTTTTAAAATAATTTTAATGCTATGAAAAAATTATTGTTTTCATTTTTTCTGACAGTTTTACTGTTGAATTTTTCTCATGCCCAAAACCTGACCGACGAACAGGTAGCCAAGATCAAAAAAGCATCAGTGTTTATACAGGTAAAACACGACTGGCTTCCAACGGAGGAAGAGTACACTCCTTCGGGTTCGGGCTTTTTCATTAGTCCTTATGGCCACCTGGTAACAAACTATCATGTCATTGAATCCGATATGCAGGGAGGTTATTATGGCTATTCCTATCCTTCGCCGATAAAGGAGATCGTGGTTGTCTGCAACAGCGGATCAAAAGATCAGAAAAAATACAAAGCCTTTATTCTGGCAGCAAACAAGAAGGATGATCTTGCCATTCTGCAGTTGGTGGATACTGTGACAACGCCCTATATTGATATTGATTCGCTGACCACTCCCGTTGAAACACAAACAACGTGGATCTTCGGTTATCCTTTTGGCGAGAAGTTCTCGGTTTTGCAGTATGGCCCTGAGATCTCCGTAACCAAAGGAATTGTTTCAGCCATCCGGCATAATGAAAAAGGTGTTTACAGCAAGTTGCAGTTGGATGCTTTGGCAAACAGCGGAAATAGTGGCGGACCTGCCATCAATGATAAAGGTAAAGTGATTGCCGTGGTGAATTCAATTTTGCGAGATGCCAAGCTGAGTTTCGGTGTGCCTGTTCATTTTCTTTCAAAACTATTGAAAGATGTAAATCTCAAACAGCATGTGCAGGCTACGGACTCGGTAAAAGCAAGCTTTGTTTCAAATGTTGAGGGGGCTGAAGTTTTTATTGATTTCAAAAAAGTGGGCATTACACCACTCAGCAATATCAGGGTGAAAACCGGTTACCACAATATCTATGTGATCAAGAAAGATTATTATCTGTTCATCGAGAATCATGGCTTCCTGAAAACGGACACCATAAAATGCAATTTGAAATTGTTGAACCACTCTACTTTTGCCTCGGTGAAAAATGAGAAATCAAAAAATGATAAAAATAAATCAAAGAACAGTAAAAACGATTCGCATGAAATCACCATTGATAACAGTAAGGTTTACATCGAAACACCTTTGACTCTGCAAAATTATTTCAGTAATTTTTATTCGCGAAAATTGCCACTGGACAGGATTCTGAAAGACGAAGATTTTAATGCCCCCGACAGCATTGCAAACTGGAAACAAAATTCAGGCGGTGATTATGGCGAGGATTCGGAATGGTATATTGAGGATGGGCTGCTCAACCAGTTTGAGGAAGATGATTATATGCATGCCATTTTTATCGGCGATTCCGCATGGACAAATTATGCTGTGAAAGCAAAGTTAAAGATACCTCGCACCGATGGTGTGGCCGGCATTATCCTGCGTTCAACCTCCGAGGGATTTTATCTTTTCTATCTTTCGAGAGAAACCAAAAAAGTAAAACTTCTTTATCATCTCAACCAGCCTTTCGGATGGATCACGGTTGCTGAAAATAAACTTGATTTTGACCTGGATGATAAATGGTACACCCTTTCAGCCATTGCAAAGGACAATAACATCACATGTTTTCTTAATGATAAATGCGTGATCTCTGCCAAAACAAGTTTCGCTTCCTTTGGGAAAGCCGGATTTTATTCTGCCTATAACAAATCGCAATTTGACAGTTTGTATGTTGCAAAATTGACTGACAATATTGGAACAGTCGCAGTGCATGATTCAACCCAATTCAAAGTGTTTACAGCGAACGATTATTTTAATTATAAATCTGTTTGGTGGTTTCCATACACGAATACCATGTCGCATCCACAGCCCTGGTACATGTTTGACGAAGGTTGCGCCCAGCTTGATGAGGGCACGGATTATAAGTACATGGAATTTTCAAAATACAATTTTGGCAATTACGAATTCGACCTTGATATAACCACTATTAAAGGAACTGATAAAAGTGTTTTTGTAGTGTATTTCAAGAAGAGCGACAATGAATGTTACAGGGTTGAATTTGCCAAAAAGACAAAGCTGGTCAGCCTTTACTACATCAAGGACAACGTTACAAAATTATTAAAGCAGAAAAAAATTTCGGGAGATTTCTTTAATGAAAAAAGCACCGTACGCTTTGAATTGTCAAATGATGAACTTCGGGTGTATGCTGGTTATTATTCGCGTCTGCACTGTAAGATCAAAGGAATTACAAAGACACCGGGTTACTATGGCTTCGGAAGCAGCGGACTAAAACTGATCATTCATAAGCTGAATGTTACGCAAAATTGAAGAAGGTTAGTTGTTAGTTGTTGGATGTTGGATGTTGGATGTTGCCGCTGCCACTGCCAACTGCTACTTCATAATCACTCCATCTTTGATCGTAAGTTTTCTGTCGGCCATGTTTGCAAGCTCTTCGTTGTGGGTAACGATGACAAAGGTTTGCTGAAATTCATCTCTTAACGAAAAGAACAAGCTGTGAAGTTCCCTGGCAGATGCTGAATCCAGGTTTCCTGAGGGTTCATCGGCAAGAATTACAGCAGGGCTATTGATGAGTGCACGTGCAACAGCCACCCGTTGCTGCTCGCCGCCTGAAAGCTGCGAAGGTTTATGGTCCATTCGTTCCGACAGTCCCAGAAAATTAAGTAGCTTGGTGGCGTTTGCTTCTGCTTCTTTGCGCGGCATCCGTGCGATGAACGACGGAATGCAGACGTTTTCAAAAGCGCTGAATTCAGGCAGCAGATGATGAAACTGAAAAACAAATCCAATATTTTTATTGCGGAATTCCGACAGCTTTTTATCGCTGAGAACATTCACTTCAACTTTATTGATGTTCACCTTTCCTTCGTCAGCATGGTCAAGCGTTCCGAGTATGTGCAGCAATGTGGATTTGCCTGCGCCTGATGCACCAACGATGGAGATGATCTCTCCTTTGTTTATTTCAAGGTCAATTCCCTTCAGAACTTTAAGTTTTCCGTAGGATTTGTGGATGTTTTGGGCTGTTATCATAACAATAGTCATTGGTCAATAGTCATTAGTCAAAAGTCATTAGTCATTGGTCAGTGTGGTTTATTCAAAACGACTTATTTTAAATTGGTACAAAATTGACCAATGACAATTGACAATTTGAAGTGCAAAGATAAGATAAAGGAACAAATGAGGCAGGTAATGCAATTGTAAATTCTCTTGATTCAGTAGTTTTAAATGCATACTATCTTATATCGTAATTCTTCCTTATTCCCGCCCTTTTGATAATCCCTGATTGCACTCGTTAATTTGATATCGCTCATTATTTTTCCTCCTCCTGCAAGTTAGCGCTCGTTTCCCAACGAGTGCGTGTGAGAATATATTTATAAAACCTTTAAAAAAAAAGAATATCGCCTGCCTTTTCTCAGAACATCCGGGAAAAGGCAGGCGATTTTATAATTATACACTCATGACATTTTGGCAAAACTGACATTTTTTCATAAAAAAGAGATATGATTCACGATAACAACGTGTTATAAATATTTTTTTATTGAAAGTTGAATGAAATTCATTCAAGTTTGAATGAATTTCATTCAAAATAGCATCAGAATCATTCAAGT
>CAISZK010000452.1 GCA_903889915.1 uncultured Bacteroidota bacterium | reverse complement strand
TTTCACAGGGTCGGTTTTGTCATCAATGTCGGCCAGGCCAATGCTCAATGATTTGCATTTAATAGCGAGTTTTTGGCATATTGTTTCCATGTAATGCATGGAGTCTTTATTGGTCATGGCGGGAATAAGGAGGATCATGGCGTTAGAGCGTTAGTTGTTCATTGTTGTGCCCTGTTGAATGTTTGCATTGTGGCTCACACTTAGCCGGGTGGAAGCTAGCCTGAATGATGGCTGCCAACCATGTTCCCCTTTCAATACACATTAACGATCACCGACCAACTATCACCGGTCTCCCATACACTTTAAAAATCCCTACACTTCTGCCGACATTAGTTACCGATCATCTCCTACAGAGCGATTATACCTAATTTTTTTTCAAATGTAAAACAGTATAAAACAAAAATTGCGGGCAATTAAGTAAACGGTAGGGCTGGTTAAGCGAACGGTCGGTTTGGTCAAACGAACGGTAAGAAAAGGGAGTGAAGAGTTTGTTGTTTGAAGTGTTTGTTGTTTTTTGTTCAATGTTTAAAGTTTAAAGTTGGGTGCTTTAATTTGAGGGTGGAAAAAGGTTGGAGGAAAGTGAATGAATCTAATAAAGAGTGTAATTTCTTTGTACCTTTGCTTCCTTGTGCGCAACCTTGAACCTTGAACCTTGAACTTTGAACTTTGAACCCGATTAACGACTCCTTTTTTCAACGTGTTTACGAAGTAGCCCGTTTGATCCCTTATGGACGCGTAACTTCTTATGGCGCTATTGCAAATTATCTTGGCAGCCGCGGCTCTGCACGTATGGTGGGATGGGCAATGAATGCTTCACATCCGTATAATGATGTCCCCGCTCATCGTGTGGTGAACAGAAATGGATTGCTTACGGGCAAACATCATTTTGAAGGAAGCCAGTTGATGAAAGAACTGCTGGAAAGTGAAGGAATAGAAGTAAAAGATGATGCAGTGGTTAAGTTCAAAGAATTGTATTGGGACCCTTCCATAGAGTTATAGAGCAATATTTTTCTTTTTTCTCTTGCCAATTGACTAATTCTTACTATCTTTACCGAATCTAAATAAGAGAAAATGACTTACTCCAAAGAACAGGTTCTTAACGCTCTAAAAAATGTTATTGATCCTGATTTAAAGAAAGACCTTGTTTCATTGAACATGATCAGTGATATAAATGTTGATGAAAATAAAAATATTTCCTTTACCGTAACCCTCACCACTCCTGCCTGCCCTCTGAAAGAGAGCATAAAAAAGGCATGTATTGAAGCAGTTCATGAATTTGTTGACAAAGATGCAAATGTTACTGTTAACATGTCGTCAAAAGTTACAAGCAAAAGACCACAGGAAGAAGAATTTTTAAAAGGTGTTAAGAATATCATTGCAGTTGCTTCAGGAAAAGGCGGAGTTGGAAAATCAACCATAGCTGCAAACCTGGCAATAGCATTGTCAAACCTTGGCTCGAAAGTCGGACTTATTGATGCCGATATTTACGGGCCTTCAATTCCTGTGATGTTTGGACTCGAAAATGCGCATCCGGAGATCATTGAAATAAATGAGAAGCCAAAGATGGTTCCTATTGAAAAATATGGAATAAAGGTATTATCCATCGGATTTTTTGTTGATCCCAATCAGGCTTTGGTTTGGCGCGGCCCCATGGCTTCAAGTGCATTGACACAGCTTTTCAGAGATGGTGATTGGGGCGAACTGGATTATCTTGTCATTGATCTGCCGCCGGGAACAGGCGATATTCATCTTACGCTTGTGCAAACGGTGCCGGTTACAGGAGTTGTTATTGTAAGCACTCCGCAAAAGGTAGCTTTGGCTGATGCACGCAAAGGAGTAAGTATGTTCCAGGAGCAGGCAATTAAAGTTCCCGTTCTGGGATTGATAGAAAACATGTCTTATTTCACTCCTGAGGAACTTCCCAATAACAAATATTACATTTTCGGGAAAGACGGATGCAAGAATCTCGCTGAAGAGATCAATGTTCCTTTTCTCGGACCAATTCCGCTTGTTCAGGGCATTCGTGAATCAGGCGATGCGGGCAGACCAATAGCAACCGACCCAAAATCACCGGTCACACTTGCATTCATTGAAATTGCACAGAAAGTGGCGCAACAGGTTGCAATCCGAAATGAAACTATGCAGCCCACAAAGATCGTAGAGGTTAATCATTGAAATGAATAATAAAAAACAAAACAATTAGTAATTTAAATTTTAATAAAATGGCAAACAATCAAAATCCCGAAATGATAAAAAAAGTTGAAGCAGTAATAGATCAGATAAGACCTTTTCTTGAAGCTGACGGTGGCAATATCAGGTTTGTAAATCTCACTGAAGACAATGTTGTGAATGTAGAATTACAGGGCGCCTGCGCTTGTTGTGCAATGAGTACAATGACTCTGAAAAATGGTGTTGAAGAAGCTATGAAAAAAGCTATCCCTGAAATCAAATCAGTGGAAGCTGTGAATTTGGCACAATAGTCAATTCCTTTTTATAAAATTCCAAGTCTCAAATTCCAAATTCCAAATTCCAAGGCGCACTACCTTGGAATTTGGGTCCTGGAATTTGAGACTTGGGTCTTTAATAAAATAGGGATTTATTTTTTTGTGCTAAATTTTATTGCACTTTAACAAGGTAATAATTTTTCTTTCCCTTCTGTACAAGCAAATAAAGCTCATTGAGAAGATCGTTATCCGTGATGATATAATCTTCGCCAACCTTTGCTTTATTGATACCAATACTTCCTTCTTTCAGCATACGGCGGGCTTCTCCCTTTGATGTAGTGATGGTGGTTTTTTCTGCAAGAAAATCAACGATTGGAATACCGGTGGATATTTCACTTTTTGCAACATTGGCCATAGGCACACCTTCAAAAACGGCAAGCAGAGTTTCTTCGTCCAGTTTTTTCAACGTTTCCGTAGTGCTTTTTCCAAACAATATTTCTGAAGCATCAACTGCTACCTGGTAATCGGCTTCGGAGTGCACACGAATGGTGATATCTTTTGCGAGGGCTTTTTGCAGCATTCGCAGATGTGGGGCTTTGGCATGCTCGGCTTCCATGGCTTCAATTTGTTCCTTATTAAATAAAGTGAAGATACGGATGTAGCGTGCCACATCTTCATCGCTTGAGTTAAGCCAGAATTGGTAAAATTTATAAGGTGAAGTTTTCTTTGGGTCAAGCCAAACATTTCCGCTTTCGGTTTTCCCGAATTTAGTTCCGTCAGCTTTTGCAATAAGCGGAGTGGTGAGAGCAAAAGCTTCACCACCCGATTTGCGGCGTATCAATTCAGTTCCCGTAACAATATTTCCCCATTGATCTGAGCCACCCATTTGCAATTTGCAATTTTGATTGTGATACAAAAAATAAAAATCATATCCCTGCACAAGCTGGTAGCTGAATTCTGTAAACGACATTCCACTCTCTAACCTTGACTTTACCGAATCCTTCGACAGCATGTAATTAATGGTGATGTGCTTTCCAATGTCCCTGATAAAATCGAGGAAATGAAAATCCTTAAACCAGTCGTAATTGTTTACTGTTATTGCTGAATTGGCGCCACAATCAAAGTCAAGGAATTTTTCGAGTTGTCTCTTTTGGCC
The DNA here is from genome assembly GCA_903889915.1 of uncultured Bacteroidota bacterium. Taxonomy (GTDB): domain Bacteria; phylum Bacteroidota; class Bacteroidia; order Bacteroidales; family CG2-30-32-10; genus CAISZK01. The sequence goes on along the minus strand of CAISZK010000452.1, from coordinate 5,038 downwards.
TTGCAAATTAAAATTCAGGATATCTTCCGAAAGCAGGTTGCGTTCCTGTGATTTTCCCGAAGGATCTCCCACCATTCCTGTAGCGCCACCAACCAAAACCACAGGTTTGTGACCGCAATGCTGAAAATGAAGAAGCATCATAATTTGAACAAGATTTCCCACACCCAGTGAATCAGAAGTGGGATCAAAACCAATATAACCACTGGTCATTTCCTTGTTCAGTTGTTCTTCTGTACCCGGCATCATATCGTGGATCATGCCCCTCCATCGTAGTTCTTCAACAAAATTCATTTTGATTTTTTTTAAGAAAAGCAAAATTAGAAAAATATTTTGCTAAACATTGAAAGGGTAAAATTAAAATTTACAGTGACTATACAAACTTGAAATTATTTATTGGATGGAATTATTTTAAAAAATTCATTGGTATTAAAAAATTAAATTTATCTTTGCAACCCCAATCAGGGAAATAATTATCAATTTTGGGAGTTTAGCTCAGCTGGTTCAGAGCATCTGCCTTACAAGCAGAGGGTCACTGGTTCGAATCCAGTAATTCCCACGAAATGGAAAAAGGGTTTTAGTTAATACTAAAACCCTTTTTTTATTCTCCCTTGAATGTTTATCCAGTGTGAGTATCGTTACTAATAGGGACGGTATCTCTTTTCAGTTTTCATTTCATACTTTAAGGTAATTTCATATCCTCCGAAATTTTGTGTAACACTTGACAGGGACGATGTGGTGAAATCATAAACAAACTGCAGTGAAAATTTTTCGTAATCCAGCCCCAGCATTGCTATTGCAGCATCACTTGTCCTGTAAAATGCTCCAAAACTTAGTGCAGTCGTTTGGTTGAAATCAAGCAAAATTGTTCCACCGGCATTGACCTGCATGATGTTTGCCTGCCTGACGGCAAGTATTTGAGGAGATATTGAAAAGATATCTGACGACAGGATTTTAGCACCCAGCGTTAAGATATATTTTCTCGGAAGTTTGCTTTCACCTGATGAATAAAAGGCTTCATTTGGTTCTGTCAAATGATACGCCGCTATGCCAACCCACGGATAAAAATATTTTTTCCTTGTTTTTTGTGTATAAAGCAAAGTGCCAAAACTAAAATCAGGATACATTTTGCTTGTTTTTGAAAAATGTTCTCTGTTATCCAGATTAGGATTAAAACCTATTCCAGGAACATATTGATTATCGAAGGTCAATTGTGTAGGATCAAAACTTTTCTGATCAAAACCGGCCTGAAGGCCAAAAGCAAGTTTTGTCTTTGAATGATATTGAAGAAGGGTGCTGTAAGAAAAAGACAAAGCGCCGGAAATGCTGTTGATGGCACCATTTGAAGCAGAATTTCCATTAAACAACACACCTAATGCGATATTCTGATCAGTAAAAGGAGCGTCAAATGAGAAGGCATAATTTGATATTCCCTTATACAAAAAACTTGACCATTGTTTTCTCATGGTGGTCATGGCCCGCCATTTTGCACCTGAAGTATATCCTGTGTATGCAGGATTTATTGAAAGTGGTGAAGCGTAAATATACGAAAGTTGCCCGTCCTGAGCTTTAATATTACTAAATGTCAGTAAAATGATTGCGATGATTATTATCTTTTTCATGTTCTTGAATTTTTTCATTTATAAACTATCTGGCTAATGTTACGATTCCTTTTTTACTTATAGAAGCGCCTTTGTTTGTCGTAATCTGAACCAAATAAACATAGTTACCGATTGGCTGGGCAACACCAAAATAAGTGCCGTCCCATCCGACAGATTTATCATAGGATTCAAATAACTCCACACCCCATTGATTATAGACTCTGAATACTAGTTTTGCAATAGTAGAGCCTCTGACATATAGAACATCATTTTCTCCATCATTATTAGGCGTAAAACAAGTTGGAATAAATAGATCCTCCTCTCCGTAAACGTGCATGTATTCTACTATTGTCATCGTGTCGCTGCAGCCTGCAGCATTAGTAGCAACAAGGGATACAGTATAAAATCCGGGATCAGAATAAGCATGTACCGGGTCTTGTTCGTTTGAAATTGTGCCATCACCAAAAAACCATTCCCAGGAAACAGCACCTGATGTATGTTCAGTGAAAGCCACATGATCGTAAATCTGAACCGTAGTATCCAGTACTGAAAAATCGGAGAAAGGTGTTGCCAGAATATTAACGTTAACCATAGATATTGACGAACAACCACCCAATGATACGGTAACCGAATAAGAAGTTGAAGCGGCAGGATTGACCACAATTGAAGGCGTAGTCTCACCATCGCTCCATAAATAACTTCCACCTCCGCTGGCTGTAATAGTTACAGAAGCACCTCCACAACTAACCTGATTGGGGCCGGCATCTGCAATTGGTTTGGGATTGACGGTAACAGTTATCTGACCAATATCAGAACAATTTCCATTCGACACAGTGACGTATAAAGTTGAAGTCATTAACGGACTAATATTTATTGTTCCGCTTGTCATTCCATTACTCCAAATAAATGTATTTCCTCCTGAAGCGGTTAAAGTAACATTATCCCCCAGACAAATGGTTTGGTTCGGACTTACCACTGCTACAACTGCCGGAACAACGGTTACAAGAAGGCTATCAGTGGCCGAACACCCCATGTTACTAACAGTTACTGTATAAACTGTTGTAGATGCAGGGGTAACAACTGTTGTTTGGGTCAATGCTCCATTGCTCCAGGAATATGTTCCGCCTCCTGAAGCACTAAGTGTTGCTGAGTTTCCTACACAAATTGTCTGGTCATTTCCGGCCTGTGGAATAACTGCAGAATTTATGATCATGGTGATGGTATTAGAAGTTGCCGGATTTCCGGAAATACAAGTTACGTTTGATGTCATTACACAGGAAACAATATCACCATTATTTAAAGTTGATGAAGAAAATGTAGAACTATTTGTACCACTATTTGCACCATTTACCAGCCACTGATAAGATGGGGCTGTGCCTCCATTAACAGGAGTAGCTGTGAAGATGATATTTGTTCCGGCACAAACTGCTCCCGATGGAGATGCCACAATACTAACATCAACAGGCAATGAAGTTGTTATTGTTACAGTGTGAATAGCTGTCAATGGGCCATTGCATCCTGCAGCACTTGCAATAATAGAGGCTGTTCCGCTAAAAGCAGGATCCCAGGTCACATCGCCCGTACCGGCATTTATTGTACTGCTTCCGGCCGGAGTTAATGAGTAGGTAATTCCTGTAGAATTCAAGGCTGTTGCATTGTAAGTAATAGTTCCTGCACCCTGACACCTTGTCGAAGTTGCACCTAATGTAAATACAGGAACTCCAACTGAAGGAGTTATAGTAACAGTGTGAATTGAAGTAACAGGACCATTACAACCTGTCGCACTTGCAGTGATCGTAGCTGTGCCTGTATAGGAAGCATCCCATGTTACTGTACCGGAATTTGCAACAATAGTGCTTGTGCCGGCTGCAGACAATGTATAAGTAATGCCGGTAGAATTAAGACTTGTAGCTGCATAAGTAATAGTTCCTGCACCCTGGCATCTTGTTGAAGTTGATCCAAAGGCAAATGTTGGTGCGACAACCGAAGGGGTTATTGTGACTGTATGTGTTGCTGTGACAGGTCCGTTACATCCGGCAGCACTTGCTGTGATGGTCGCGGTGCCGGTATAATTCGCATCCCAGGTAACAACGCCTGTACTTGAATTGATAGTACTTGAACCGGCAGCAGATAAAGTATAAGTAATACCTGTTGAATTAAGAGAAACTGCCAGGTAGGTAATTGTTCCGCTACCCTGACAAATGGTTGAAGTACTTCCTGCATTAAAAATAGGAGTTGTAACAGCCGGAGCGATCGTTACAGTGTGCATTGCTGTCAAAGGGCCATTGCACCCGGCTGCACTTGCAATAATAGTTGCATTTCCATAAAAGGCCGGATCCCAGATGACAGCTCCTGTATTTGTATTTATTGTACTGCTTCCTGCAGGAGTCAATGTATAAGTAATACCGGTTGTGTTTAATGCATTCGCTGTATAATTTATAGTTCCTGCACCCTGGCAACGGTTTGAGGTAGCTCCTAACGTAAATACAGGAATGCCTACCGATTGTGTAATAGTTACTGTGTGAGTTGAAGAAACAGGTCCGCCACAGCCTGTTACAGTTGCTGTGATTGTAACATTACCAGAATATGAAGCATCCCATGTTACTGTGCCGTTATTGATATCAATGGTACTGGCGCCTGCTGCTGACATTGAATAAGTAACTATTGGTGAATTTATCGAAGTAGCAGAATAAGTAACAATTCCTGCACCCTGACAACGGGTTGATGTTGCTCCGAGAGAAAATATGGGGGCCGTGACACTGCCATTTACTGTGATCGTCTGGTGAGAAGAAACAGTGCTTCCACAGCCGGTACTTACAGTATAGGTAATATCTGAAGTACCTGCTGACACTGCTGTCACTACTCCTGTTGCGGTTACTGTCGCCACTGCCGGTACTGTGCTGCTCCAGCTACCTCCTGCTGTTCCACCGGTCATGGTGTAGGTAGGGGTTGCTCCTATACAAACTGGTGTGGTGCCGCTGACTGTTCCTGCGGTAACATTTGCATTTACTGTTATCGTCTGATGTGAGGATACAGGGCTACCACAGCCTGCATTGACTATATAGGTAATATCTGAAGTTCCTGCTGACACTGCCGTTACTACTCCTGTAGCGTTTACTGTCGCTACTGCAGGTACGGTGCTGCTCCAGCTGCCACCGGCTGTTCCACCAGTCATGGTGTATGTGGGTGTTGCTCCTATACAAACAGGAGTTGTTCCAGCGACTGTTCCTGCGGTAACGTTTGCATTGACGGTGATCGTCTGGTGTGAAGATACAGGGCTGCCACAACCTGCATTGACGGTATAGGTAATATCTGCGGTTCCTGCTGATACTGCCGTTACTACTCCTGTGGCGTTTACTGTCGCTACTGCCGGAACAGTGCTGCTCCAGTTACCGCCAGCTGTTCCACCAGTCATGGTGTATGTAGGTGTTGCTCCTATA
>CAISZK010000451.1 GCA_903889915.1 uncultured Bacteroidota bacterium | reverse complement strand
TTGACTGAAAAAAGAAACAGTCCCGCATTTGACTTTAGCCTCATAATTATAAAGAATGATGCTAAAGCGATAAGGAATTGAACTCTATTTTCAGTTGCTTGAAAGCAACTGCAATTAATACCCAGAACATAATTTTGGGAAGTTATTTTGAAAGTTTCACTTAGGAAAAAGTTTAAAATAAATTTATCAATTGCAGTCAGTTTCAACTGACTGAAAAAAGAAACAATTCCGCATTTGGCTTTAGCCTCATAATTACAATGAATGATGCTAAAGCGATAAGGAATTGAACTCTAATTTCAGTTGCTTGAAAGCAACTGAAATTAATGCCCAGAACATAATTTGGGGAAGTTATTTTGAAAGTTTCACTTAGCAGCAATTTAATATTTTGTTGCTTTTCTGAACAGTGCTCCCCTTGGAATTTGGAACTTGAAATTTGGAATTTGGAATTTCTATTCTGAATCTTCCGTTTTCTCTTCCTCCATTTTCAAATCCTTTGTCATTTGTATTCTGTAGGGCGAATTGAGCAGCATCACGATAAGGATGATCATAATCTGGTAAAGGATGTTTTGGTTATTGGTCAACAACAATATTGCAGTGTTGATGAAACAGGCGGTTTCGATCAAAACGATCTTGATGAAAAAGGCGCTGCGGTAAATTGCAAGCTTTTCGTAAAAATCCTGGTCGGGCATTATTTTGTCAATTTTTCTTTTGAAAAGAAAGTAGGCGAGGGGTATCAATGCAATCAGAAATATGGAGATGTACCAGAACGTCAGACAAAGTTTTTTGTCATTGCTGAAATACCCGCCAAATTTGTGGGTAAGGAAAAAGGTGAGTGCAAGAAATACAATGCACCCGATAAGCAATGAAGAGTAAAGAGTCTTGAGTCTCTTGTATTCTGCGAGAATAATGTCATTTTTATTTTCCATGATTTTTATTTGTGATTTCTGATTTGAGATTTGAGATTTGTGATTTGAAATTTGAAATTTGAGTTCCCTCTGATAAATCTTTTTTACCACAAAAGCACGAAAACACCAAATTTTAAGAAATTGTATTTTATTAAAACTTGTATTTTGTATTATTTTGTGTCTTTGTGTTTTAGTGGTAATTTTCGCATTTATTACTTTTCGGAGCAGTCTCAAATTTGAAATTTGAAATGGAGCAGTCCGCATCTAACATCTAACATCCAACATCTAACATCTAACATCCAACATCTAACATCCAACAACTAACAACTAACTTCCAACATCTATCTTCTTCATAATCCAATCCAGCACATCCTGATACACTTCTTGCTTATTAATTTCGTTCAGCATTTCGTGGCGGCCACCTTTGTAAAATTTCATTTCCACATCCTTTGCGCCGTGTTTTTTGTACAAACTGGCTACTTTTTTGACACCTTTTGTAAAATCACCTACAGGGTCCATTTCTCCGGAAAAAAGATAAATGGGCAAATTAGCAGCAAGTGACTTTAAGTGCGATTTCGATTGAATAAGTGATATGCCATTAAACAAATCCAGAAACAAAGATGCCGTGCAAACAAACCCGCAAAAGTCATCATTCATATACTTGTCCACTTGTTTTTCGTCACGACTTAGCCAGTCGAATTTTGTTCTTGCAGGTTTGAATTTGTTATTAAAACTTCCGAATGACAGTTTGTCGAGCAGTTGACTACGATATTTGTATCCTTTAATTTTCTTTTGAATAACTGCTATCAATTTTCCAAACCCCAGCATTAATCTAGGAGTATAAGATGTCCCTGACAAGATCACTCCTTTTAAAATGCTCTTATGTTTTGTCATGTATGTCCTCGCAAGTAGCGATCCCATGCTATGCCCAAATAAGAAAAGAGGCAGTTCGGGATATTGCTTACTAGCAATAGATGTAAGTTGGTAAACATTTTCAGAAACAATTTTCCATCCATTATAATAACTAAAGAAACCGGTTTTGTCAACTACTCCTACAGTTGTACCATGTCCACGCAGATCACTACAAAACACAACGAATCCATGATTTGTAAGAAAACGGGCAAAGTCATCATACCTTGCTGCATGTTCAGCCATCCCATGAATAATCTGAACAATTGCTATAGGCCTGGTGGCAGGCGACCATTTAAAACAATGCATGTCTCTTTCAAAGTGGTCTTTCAAAGTAAATTGTTCCATGTTCATAATCCAACGAATTGCGAATGCAAAGTAAGTTTATTTTGCTGAATTTGGTTGATGATTTTGAAATATTTGTAATTTTATGCTTTAAAAAATACAATATTGAGATTGCTCCGAAAAGTAAAAATGAAAAAATACCACTAAAACACCAATACACTTCACCCCGTGGGATAACTCTGTTTTTAAAGATACTCATTAAATCTGAAAGATATCCAACGGGGTAAACTACACAAAATAAAGTAGAATGGTTTTTCGTGGAATTTTGTGCTTTAGTGTTTTCGTGGTAAAATAAATTTATAGGAATGGGCTCAATTTTATCAAAACAAAACTTGAATACCTGTAAACTTTGTGATGTTGATAATTATTCGGACTTTTGTACACCACCATATTTAAGACCATGAAAAAAAGTATTGTAATTCTTTGTCTCGCTTTAGTTGTTTTCAACTTCAGGTTCACTAACGGACATGCGCAAATAATTTCGAACAGTGCAACACTTACCATTGAGTGCAGAAAAAACTATGATATTGCGGTATTGCAACTGCAGCTAATAGTTGATTCAACAAATTCAATAATCACCTATCGAAACGAGAAAATGGTGAATGAAGGGAAGAGACAGATCACTTTAAATATTTCATCTGATCGTGCTGGTTACTCTGCCGTCTTAAAGAAATTGATGTATCTCGGAAAGATCATAAATTCCAATGTTGTCACTTCTGAAAAAAGCATTGACACATTAAACGTTGTAAGCAATTTAAATATCAATTACGAAAAAAAGGATAAAATACAGAAGATACTCGATACAATGAAAATTACGAACAGAGAGTATAATAATTTTTTGAATCAGGAAACACAGGTCGAAATACAGATCAACGCTCTTATCAAACAACTGAGAGAAATGAAAGATCAATTTAAACGACCCAATAGTTTTTCCGTTAATATCTTTGAGTTTATTGAAACAAATTATGTGAATTCCTCGGGGAGCTACAGAACCAATAGTATGCTTGGCGGCGGGTATTGCCTGTATGATATCAACAATTTCAGGAAAGATATTTCAAATAAAAGTTTCCAGGGACCGTTCATCAGGTACAGCAGTTCACTCTACAGAATGCATCTTGAAATCGGACTTTTGAAAGGGAGTGAATTTAGCGATACAGCCAATACAACATCAATCAACAAACTTTTGAATATCCAGTTCGGACAAATTTTTTATCCCAGATATTTCGGAAGGGGAAACCTGAGATACTTCAATGTGTTTGCCGGTTATGATGTAGGATTGGTATTTGCCAATTCAAAAGAAAGAATGAACACGTTTTTTCAGTTAGCTCCTAATCTGGGTTGCGAAATTTTTAAATGCAAGTATTTTTTTATTGACCTGAAGGGCGGATATAAAGTGTCGTTTTACAAATTTCAATTTCTCTCAGGACCCTTTTTAAATGGCTCTTTCGATTTTGTTTTTTAAGTAAATCGGAGAAGCCTTTTATAATTCTTACAATAGCAGTATTTCATTGAATTTTTTATTTGAATATCCGCAATCATACCAGTAATAAAAGCCACTTAATTCTTTTTTCACAGTACTGGCAGTAAATTTTGTTTTCAACAAGAATAAGTATTCAAAGTCATAAACAACCTTAATGATAATTAGATTCGGCAACCTTATTACCTTAGTAAAAGGCTGATATAGCGAAACTTTAACCTTATTACCTTATTGCAAATTAATAAGCTAATAAGGTTGGAATCTTTGGTACATCATAATGTTACCAAGGTAATAAGGTCTTTCATTCCAGCACAAAAAAAATCTATCAAATTAATTTAACTGGTACAATAACGGATACTCAAATTTTTTATCATTAATATCCTGGGAAAACATTACGATCGCTTTAAAAGCCTTAACAAATATGAATCTCCGGAAGATATCGCCCCGATGGGGCTTCCTTCCCGTTACATGAATTTTCTCTACAAAGATTTCACCTCTATGAGGTTCTCAAATAATATAAAGCACTAATCTCGTAGTGATTTTATCTTTGTAAAAAAAATAATCAGTGGCAATAAAGTCACGTAGTGGCGATATAAAAATTTTAACCGTTAGTAATATTTTTTTACTTCTACTATTTCCTTAAAGTCGCAAACAAGTTAATAAGTCCCCCTAAAGATGTTGATAAAACAGAGCTTTAGGTGGACTTTTGTATCACCAAAAAGGTGAACTTTGGGCTTTCAAACTTTCAATAAGAAATCCCATGGACAAAATTACACA
>CAISZK010000450.1 GCA_903889915.1 uncultured Bacteroidota bacterium | reverse complement strand
TATGAAATTTCTTGCACGGAAAGCGACAACGGGTCCTGTTGAGATTTGAATATTATAAGTATTCAGCGTGCTGCCTGATGGCGATTCAGACCAGTTTTTAAAAATATTGATGATGGATTCTTCAAAATCATTGGTAGGCAGAAAAAGAATTTTTTCGTTGGAAGTTAAATCAATCAGTTGTTTTAATTGAAAGGCTTTAATTTCGGGTGTTTTAATATCCTTTAATCCCTGCGATGATGAAACACAAACCTGGTGAGCTGGATTTGTTTTTTGTTTGCGCGTTCCTTTAATGATAACGGTTTCCTGCAAAACTTTGTCGCGGTTAAGAGTGTCTTTGCGCGAAACAAACAAATGCACTTTGTCAATCTCAAAAATTTTAAAGAAATATTCCCGAAACACCTTGAAATAGCCGCCCGACGCATAAGAGCGGGGTGTAATGAAAACAAGTTGCCCGTTGTCCTTCAACAGACGTGCGGATATTGCCATGAAAAGTGAATAGATATTGGGATGCCCGTTAACAACCGCTTTGGCTGCTTGCACCCTTTTATCATCAATAGGAAGTTTAAAATACGGTGGATTGGAAATAATAATATCGAAAGGTTCAATCGTAACGGAAAATAAATTCACGTTGTCGCTTAGGCAATGAGCATTTTCAAGAACAAAATCATTTGTATTTATGGAGTAATTAAGACTGATATTTTTTGCCTGTAGCCATTCTTTTAAATACTCAACCGACTTTTGTAGCAGCGGAATGATTTCTTTATCGGTTTCGTAAATTACAAGTTCAATTTTTTTGAGAATATTTTTATCACCTGCCAGATGTTCTATCAAAGCGCAGGAAAGTATTGCCGTTCCAATGCCGGGGTCAAGTATGCGAACTGATTCTTTATTGAAAGCGACAAAAGAACCCATCAATTGAGCAATTTCAACAGGAGTAAAAAATTGCCCGTTTTCCTTTTTATGTTCCTGGTTTACCAACGAAGTATAGTAAGTCCCTAACCTGTCAGCAAAATAACTGGGAAGTTCATTTGAGAAGGGTAGTATGGAATTATTATTGCTCATTTGGTCTTACCGGAAAACAAATTTATTTCCACTTCAAAGATACAATAAAAATCAAATTCCCAAAACTCCAATAAAAAAACCAGTCCGATGTCTCAAGGTGCTCTATGGCACAAGCGTTCAATGACGCAAGCGGACCTTAATGGCCGCAAAATCCATGCAAGGATAAAATAACGAGCTTACGGACTGGCAGTGCAAAGATAATGATTTTACAAAAACAAAAAAAATTTCAACATTATTTTAAAATGTCATTAGTCATTTACTTCGTGTCAATGATTGTCATTAGTTAAAAGTCATTGTGTCATTTGCAGCGCGTCATTAATAGTCATTCATTCGAATTTTACAATTCTCCAAACAACTATGGAGAATTGTAATGAAAAACAACACCAAAGATAAATTTCCATACGCTTGTTTGAGAGTTACAATGCAACTTATCATTAGCTCTCCGTCAATCTCACCAGTTCTTTTAATTCCTGATTATTTAATTCACCAAGCCATTTTTCGCCGCTGCTTACTGTTAGGTCGGCGAGTTCTTTTTTATCTCTGAGCATTTCGTCTATCCGTTCCTCCATGGTTCCTTTGTTAATCAGGCGATATACCATAACCTTGTTTTTCTGTCCTATCCTGTAAACCCTATCTGTGGCTTGTGTTTCTACCGCCGGGTTCCACCAGAGGTCATAGTGAATTACATTTTGAGCCTGTGTTAGATTTAGTCCTGTTCCGCCCGCTTTAAGTGAAAGAATAAAAATCCTGCGGTAAGGTTTTGTCTGAAAGTCTTCGATCAGGTCAGCCCTTTGTTTGCGGGAAAGTGAACCATGCAGAAATAAAGGCCCAGTTTTAAATTCGTCCCTTATCAGCGATTGAAGCAAATCTCCCATTTCCTTGTATTGTGTAAAAATCAACGTTTTTTCGTTGTTTTCAATTATTGAATTGAGAAGTTCAAAAAGCATGGAAATTTTGCCTGAAAGTTCAGGTGAATCTGGTCCGTTCTTTAAGTATTGATAAGGATGATTACCTATTTGTTTCAGAGCAGTAAGCATTTTCAGCACCATGCCTTTTCGTTGTATCCCTTCACTTTCTTCAATAGATTTCAAGGCATTATTTACAGTACTTTCATAAAGTGCAGCCTGTTGTTTGGTAAGTGAAGTGTATTGATTGTTTTCAATTTTATCAGGCAGATCACTGATGATAGTTTTATCTGTTTTCATTCTTCGCATGATAAAAGGTGAGGTGATCTTTTTAAACACCTCCAGTTGTTTATGACTTCTCTCAATCGCTATAGGTTTTGCATATTCATCATTAAAATGCTTTATTCCCCCGAGGTATCCTTTATTTGAAAAATCAAAGATACTCCAGTATTCGCTTAGCCTGTTTTCAACAGGTGTTCCGCTCAAAGCTATTTTGATATTCGATGAGATTGATTTCACTGCTTTGGTTTGATCAGTATTGTGATTTTTTATATTCTGTGCTTCATCAATTATCACAACATGCCATTTCTTCTTATTAAGAATTTCAGCATCCGAGCGGGCTATTCCATAAGAAGTGAGCAGGACATCCTGATTGCTGAATTCATCAATATTCCTTTTGTTACCATGATAAATAATGTAGGTCAGCGAAGGAGTGAACTTTTCAATTTCCTTACTCCAGTTGGTAAGAAGAGTGGTGGGCATGATGATTAAAGCCTTTTCTTTTTTGAGTAGTTTATCTTCTTTAAACTTCAGAAGTATTGCGAGTGTTTGCAATGTCTTTCCAAGTCCCATATCATCTGCCAGTATGCTGCCAAATCCAATTCTGCTATTCTTATACAACCATTCATAACCGCGCAGCTGGTAGGGGCGTAACTGAGCAATCATACCATCCGGTAAAGGAACTGTCTGTACAGAGTTGAAATGATTTAAAATTTTTGATAACTCATCAGTGATTTCAATTTTAGAACCATTGTATTCATTGGCAAATAAAATCTGTAACATCTGTTGTTTGCCGATAGGAGCAGGGCTTTGCAGGTGTTTTAATAATTTATCCAATTCTTCCTGTGTGACATGAATGAACTGATCTTTTATTTTAACGATTCCACTCATCCCTTTTACCAGTTGAAGAAATTCCTTCTCGTCCATTAGTTCATTGCCTACTGCCACTTGCCATTCAAAGCTTAGTACAGTCATCAAATCAAGGTACGACTTAATATCTTTCGTTCCTGAAGTTTTTGCTTTTAGCGAAACAGCAGGTTTTACAATGTATTTTAAAGATTTGGGTAATAGAAATTCGACACCTAAAAGTTGAAGAACCGGAATTATCTGAAACAGGAATTCTGCAAATTTATAAGAATCATACTGCAGTATTTGTTCTTCATTACTGTTGATGATCTTTCTGAAGTCGGGAAAATTTTCCTGCAATTGCTGCAAATCTTTTGTAACCTGAATAATTTTTTTCTTGTTATTCTTTTTAAACAGGTGAAATGAAACAGGTGCAGTAAGCTTATCTTTTTTGTTTTCTCTGACGCTTAAAGCTACATTGAATTCAGGATAGTTTTCCCGGACTTCAAGTATAGGAACATAAGCCCTTTTGTGAACATGAATTTTATTTAGCCATAGCTGAACCGCATTAAGTATTTCTTTGTTTTTTGCATCGGAATGAACATCTTCTCCAAAAAACAAATCAGTAATAAGACCATTCCGTATCACTTTTTTATTCTGAAGGAGTATATCCCGAATCATCTCTGTTGTAAATACAGATGTCAGGTAAAACGCGAAATTTTCAGTGTCTGAAAAATATGAAATACTGTTTTTATTTTCTTCATAGATGATCGGGAGTATAGTATAGTAACTGTTCAAAATAGCTAACTGTAATTTGGCTGAACTGTCCTGCAAAATAGGTATCCAACGAACCTTAAAATTCCTGTCGAATTTGATCAGTTGTGGAATTATTGCACCCTGCTCTAAAAGCTTTTTTGCAAACAGAAAGAAATGATACAATAGTTTTATCTCGTCGGAAGCCTGTAATAAACTGAATTTTTCTGTATCGGAAAAATGATTGAAAAGCACGGGAAGCGAAATACGTTTCACTGCATTTTCAAAAGTAAGTTCAACCAGAAAGTTATCCCCGCTATGTAAGGAAATCATCGATGCCGAGATGCATGAATTCAGATCATAGTTGGGGGAAATATCCCATTTGCCGAAGTTGTGCCGGTTAATATTTTTTATAACATAACGAAAATGTGCCAGTAATTCACCTTTAAAATCTTTTTCATAAAACGGAGGATTGGGCGAAAGAAGATTTAAAAACTTGTCTTCGTATTTTGAAATCATTGAAAAATCAAGTTCGTCAAGTTCCTGGATGTTTATTTTTCCCTTTGGTAATGGTGGGTCCGGTGTAAAACTATCATCGAGTGTTTCAATTTTCTCCTGTACATCATCTTCCAGTTGAAGACCGCTTTTTGCAAGTTCTTTAAGTACATCAAGCCCGTGCAATTCCAATACTTTGAAGGGATTCAGGTCAATTTCATTTGCAATGAGATAAATCACAGCAGCAAGATGTTTGCAGGGTACTGCCCAGTCCGGACAGGAACAATCCATACCGAAATCTTTCCACTGCTTTGGAAAAATTTCTATTCCACTACTGTTTGCAATCTCGAGCAATTCAGCAGGCAATTGACGATTGAGCAAAGCAGCAAGTATAGATGAATTGCCCTGAATGGCATTTAGCAAATCGTTTTTTTGTTTCTCACCAAATGCTGGAATCACAATTTGGATGTTGTAAGGACGGGGCTGACTGCCTTTAACCTTTGCGTAAATTTTGTTTTTATCGAATTGAATATCCTTTACCGAGCCGTTTGATGCATAACTTCTGCCTCGAGGAAGTCTGTTGCTAAAGTCAATGTTTGCAAGGGCATTAAGAAACTGCTCGCCCCAATATGTTTTCCCGTATTTTGCCATGTATTAAAAAGAATAATTGATTGTAAAAGTAGAGAAAATTCAAACATTCTATGTTGCATGTTTTTTCAACAAAATAAAAATTCTTTCATCAACAGCATTGGGGTTAAACAGTTATTGTGAATGTCGAAGGACATCCTTATGCTATCAATTTTATTAAAGTTTTTTCTTTAACATCCAAATTTTTTCCCTAAAGAAACGTTGATAAGCAATTTGATAGGTTTATTGGGATAAGAGAGAATTAAAAAAGAGAAATAAATTTTCGCGAAAATTTATTTCGTATCAAACTTATAGTAATTTTGGCGCATCAGTTTTATCAAAATGAGTATTGCATATCTTCTGCTCGGTACGAACCTTGGCAATAAGGAGGACAACCTTCGCCAGGCTGTTAAACTCCTTAAGAAAACAGGGAGATTGAAAAAGCATTCTGCCATTTACGAAACAGAACCCTGGGGTTTTTCGGATGAAAGAAATTTCTTCAACATGGCTTTATCTCTCGAAACAGAACTAAATCCTTTTGAACTCATTGCCGAGATCCTGAAAATTGAAATGTCAATCGGCAGGAAAAGGCAGTCGAAGCAATGGGTAGCACGCGAAATAGACATTGATATTATCTTCTATGATGACCTTATCATAAAAGAAGAAAATCTCACAATACCTCATCCCCACGCAAAGAACAGAAAGTTTGTGTTGGTTCCGCTCAAAGAAATAGCAGGCGATTTTATTCACCCGGTTGATGGGAAAAGTATTTCAGAATTGCTTAAAGAATGTCCTGATGAAAGTGATGTGGAAATGCTGGGTGAGCCTTCGTTTGAAAGCATAATCCTCAACTGAAATGAAATATAATTATATTGCCATCGAAGGGAATATTGGGGCCGGCAAAACAACACTGGCCACAAAAATATCAGAGCAGTTTAATGCCAAGTTGATCCTTGAGCAGTTTGCCGATAATCCTTTTCTTCCCAAGTTTTATGAAAACCCC
>CAISZK010000449.1 GCA_903889915.1 uncultured Bacteroidota bacterium | reverse complement strand
TGGACGAGTTCACGAAATCTCTCGCTTGTTACTTTAATAAAATTGCTCGAATAAGTTTTAAGAGCAGTTTTATCAGTTTTGTATCCCATACTTGCTTTCACTTCGGCGGCTGTAAAGCCATCAATAGCCGTTTGATAAGCTGCAAGCAAATCAGTAATGTGAGGAACACTTGCCAAAAATGCGCTATCTGCCATCATATCGTGAAGCTTCTGCCCATAAGCAATGTTTTGGGCATAATGGCTTTCCGGTTCGAATAACATTTTAACGTGTGCATGGCGTATGTAGTCGGTAACAGTAACAGAAAACAAGAACATGTCTCTGCGCTGCTGCATGGTTTTGGGATTTCCCAATATTGGCATGTGTGCCAATAATTCTTCTTTTTTTTCTTCAATAAAATCCATAATTAATTTTTTTTTTAAGGTTTTTGTTTTTTTTAATTTATGATTTCCCGGTTAAATTTTGTTGTAGTTCTGCTCCTTTCAGCAACTCCTGTGGAAATCGGGAGTAAAGGTAATAATAAATTATTTTTCTAACTCCAAACTTTTATTGATTTTTTTTTGAAATATTTTTTCCTTGTGAATAAAAAAATATTATTAATTTTGCACCTTCAAATTTTAACTCATTTCTCTACGTTGTCTTCTTGATTCAAATTAAGGGCATCCCGAAAAACTCAAAAAACAACCACTAAGCACACTGAGCACACGAAGCTACACATAGAAATTACATAGTGTTTCTTAGTGTTCCGAGTGACCTTAGTGTTAAACTTTTTTCCTGATTTTCCCCTGTTCTTTCAAAATTTCCCGGAAAAAACTTTGCCAATAAAATTCCTGAAAACTTCTATTCCATCATACAGACTTTGCACCGGCAACTTCTCGTTTTTGTTGTGGATACTTTGCAATGCTTCCTGCGACAATATTACAGGTACGATGCCAAAAACATGAATGCCTTTGTTGCGGAAATAATTGTTGTCGGTGGTGGCGGGGAAAAGAATAGGCATTACAAGGCAGTCGCTGTATTTTTCTTTCAAAGCAGCACTCAGTGCATCATAGAACTTATCCTGCGGAGTGGGCAAGGCATCGGGGCTGGATGAAATAACCGAAATCTTTACTTTGGGTCCGACAGTATTTTTTATTTTATGAATAAATTTTGCCGTATCAATTCCCGGCAGCAGCCTGTAGTCAAGCACTGCCGATGCTTTTTCGGCTATCTGGTTGGAAGCGCCTTTTGGGTTCGAAATATTTGTAATTGAAAAGGTGTTATAGACAAGTAAATTCAGGGGTTGTCCTTCCGCAAATTGTTTTTTTACGAATGGCCAGAAAATCGCCCAATTGATATGCTTTATTATGAAGCCTTTCAGGCCGCCCTGCAAATCTCCCAGTTGATGAATCATACTCATCTGAAGCTTTCCGAAACTTGAGTACTTTTTTTCGTTCAATAATTTTATCAATGCTCTCAGGAGTTTTTTATTGGCATAAAGTTCCGAGGGTGCAGCGCCATGTCCAAATGATTCGGAATACACATCAAGCTTCAGCCATAGCACACTTTTCTCGGCAACAGATATCCCGAAAATTGACTTTGCTGTATCAGGTGTCAGAAAGTTTTTCACACCTGATCCTCCCTCACCAAACACTGCCACAGGATTCAAATCAGTAATAAATTTATCGGCTATCATTTGCGAGCCATTTTCAGGATTGGTTTCTTCGCCCGAAACCGAAAGCAGTGTGATGTTATAAAGATAATCTTTTGTTTTGGCTGAGTCAGCATAGTCGAGGAGGGCCATGAGTTGCATGATCGCCTGCCCCTTCATATCAACAGATCCGCGGCCCCAAATCTCATTGTTGACGATGCTGCCTGAAAATGGCGGATATTTCCAATCGGCCGAATCATTGGCAGGAACAACATCAATATGATTCAGGAAAATAATATTGGGCTTTTTTGAGCTCAGGGGATAAAGAGAAGCTGCGAAATTGTAGGCAGAATCAACTTCTGAAAATACTTTTACATTAAGCCCGTTGTCGCTGCAGATTTTTGACAGGAAACGTCCGGCATCACCTTCGTTGCCTTGCACAGATTGAAAACTGATGTATTTTGCAAGCAATTTGGCGGCATCATCGCGCTTTAATTTGCCGAAATTATTTTGTGAATAAAGGCTGCAATATGTCAGAAGAAGAATTCCACAAAGCATGAAATTCAAAAAACGCACTAACCGACCGGAAGAGGATGAAAGCATGCAAAGAAATAATGGTCAATTGTCAATCGTCATTAGTCATTAGTCAATAGTCAATAGTCAGTAGTCAGTAGTTATCCAAAACACTACTCTCTAATGACCAATGACAATTGACCAATGACCGTTGACTATTGTTTTAATCCTCTTCACACATGTCCACCAGTTCATCATACCTGGGGCAAGTCACGATGTGATCGTTTACCAGGCCGGCAGCCTGCATGAAAGAATAACAAATGGTGCTGCCCACAAATTTGAAACCTCGTTTTTTTAAGTCCTTACTCATATTGTCAGATTCGATTGAAGAAACAGGCACATCAGAAATTTTAAGCCATCTGTTCACCTTTGGTTTGTTTTTTACAAATTGCCAGATATACTTATCAAAACTTCCGAATTCTTTCTGAACTTTTATAAACGCTTTAGCATTCTCAACTGCGCTTTCAATTTTCAGTCTGTTGCGGATAATGCCATCATCATAAAGCAACTTTTCAATTTTTTCATTATCGAAATTTGCAATTTTTTTCACATTGAAATTGGCAAAGGCTTTTCTGAAGTTTTCTCTTTTCTTGATCACTATTTGCCAGCTAAGACCGGCTTGAAAAGCATCGAGAACCATGAATTCGAAAAGTTTTTTATCTTCATGCAGAGGCACTCCCCATTCGTTGTCATGATATTTGATCATGAGATTGTCATTTTTTGGCCAGGGACATCTGTTTTCCATATAGTTATTTTTTGAATTTTCGGTAAACTCAGTTAAGTCTGAATTCTTTCTTACAAGCAATATTGCACAAAACTACACAAAAATTCTTTTTACAAATTATTTAGTTTCAACAGAAGTGATTTTTTTTTGTTTTGTGACCTTGTTGAAGATGTGAAAAACTCTCTCTTATAGAGTGTAAAGTTAAATTGACAAAGTCAAATAAAGCTATTTTTGACACTCTTGTAATTTATACCTCTTTGCCGGATTTAATGATTATTCACATCCTCCGATAATTTATTACAGTTGTTTCGCGATCGTATTAAAAATATAAGCCCAATTAACTTTTGCTTGTTTCCCTAAACGAACAATGATAATATTTTTTTCAGGGTAAACATAAATGTATTGCCCCAATAGTCCGGCTGCAAAGAAATCCTTGGCTGTCTCAGGTTTTTCAAGGGATTTGATCATCTTTTCTTTACTGTTTTTATTCGTAATTGAGTCCGCCGACCCTGTAGAATTTTCTGATGTTGCATCAGATTGATCCGACCAGCTATCATAATGCCACCATTGATAAGTGTAGAAATTATCTCTTGTACTGTCGTTGATCACTGTTGATTCCTTGACCCATGATGCAGGGATTACCTGTTGCCCGTTCCAGTTTCCTTTATGAAGATAAAGCCTTCCAAACTTTGCAAAATCGCGGGCGGCAGCATTCAGGCAGCAGAAAGCCTTTGCTTCTTTATGTCTCTTGCTGTCTATGCTCCATGTTGCATCATATTCCATGCCTATTGGCTTCCAGATTTTTTCCTGCAGATATTCGGGAAGTTTCTTCCCTGTTGCCCTCTCAATAATGAACGAAAGCAGTTGGGTGTTCTCACTTACATATTCAAATTCCTTATCAGGGTCTTTTTTGATCTTAAGCTTTTTTAACTGCGACAATAGATCTCTTCCATAATAACTTCGTGCAACATTACCAAATGGGTTAAAATAACTTTCTTTAAAAAGAATTCCTGACCGCATATTGAGCAGATGCCTGATGGTAATTTTGGAAAAGCGAGGGTCGTTCTTCAATAGTTCGGGAAGGTAATCAGTGATGGGTTGATTCACACTTTTAATAGCTCCGTCAGCAATAGCTGCGCCCGCCAATGCTGAAATAAAAGATTTTGCTGCAGAAAAAGAAGGAACATAGGATTGCTCATTGCGGCCTTCAAAATATTTTTCGTAAAGGATAGAGTCATTTCTGATGATCAGAAAAGCTACACTATGATTGTCTGCAATAAAGTTGTCGAATTTATATTTTACATTATTGTAGCTTATAGAATCCATGGAGAACCCTTTTGCTCTTTTCTTAAAAGTAAAAGGGATTTCGGGTTTCTGAACCTTTGTGTATTTGAATTTTTTGT
>CAISZK010000448.1 GCA_903889915.1 uncultured Bacteroidota bacterium | reverse complement strand
TGCTAATTTGGAGCTTAAGTTTGAGACAGAAGAGAAAGCAAAACGTGCAGCCGAGCTGGTGATTGCCAATAAAGAACTTATATTTCAAAACGAGGAAAAAGAAAAACGTGCTGCTGAATTAATAATTGCTAATTTGGAGCTTAAGTTTGAGACAGAAGAGAAAGCAAAACGTGCAGCCGAGCTGGTGATTGCCAATAAAGAACTTATTTTTCAAAACGAGGAAAAAGAAAAACGTGCAGCCGAATTAGTCATTGCCAATAAAGCATTTCACGATGCAAATGAATACCTCGAAAACCTATTCCATTATGCCAATGCACCCATCATTGTTTGGGATACACAATTCAGGATAACCCGCTTCAACACTGCATTTGAAAAGCTAACAGGCAAAAATGCAGAGGAGGTAATAGGGCAGTCGCTCGAAATTCTTTTCCCCAAAAAAATGGTTGAAAGTTCAATGGAACTTATCCGCACTACACAGGAGGGTAGGCGCTGGGAAACCGTTGAAATACAAATTCTTCACACAAGTGGTTTCGTAAACACCGTTCTCTTGAACTCAGCGCCGGTGCTGGCTCAGGATGGGGTTACCATCATTGAAACTATTGCGCAGGGGCAGGATATTACTGAGCGCAAACAAGCGGAAGAAAAACTATTTTTCACATTGCAGAATCTGGAAATTGCCCACAAAGAACTTGAGCAGTTTGCTTATGTAGCTACACACGACCTCCAGGAGCCACTACGCATGATTTCAAGCTTTACTCAATTGCTTGAACGGAAATATAGAGATAAATTAGACGCGGATGCAAACACTTATATTCGCTTTGTGGTTGACGGCGCAATCCGTATGCAAAAACTTCTTAATGATTTGCTTGAATTTTCAAAAATAAACCGACCTGAAACGGATTTTGAGCAAGTAGATACTTCAAATATTTTGGGGCATGTAATTTCAAATCTTCAATTATTGATTGTGGAGAATAATTGTCTTATAACCAACGATGATCTGCCGGTAATTAAAGCCGATGGGTCACAGATTTTACGGTTGTTTCAAAACCTGATTCAAAATGCAATTAAGTTTAAAAAGGAAGATGAATCACCCAAAATACATATCTCTTGCGTAAAACATAACAAGATGTATCAATTTTCCGTAGCTGATAATGGCATAGGAATAGAAATGCAATATCAAGAAAGGATTTTTGCCATTTTTCAACGTTTGCATTCAATTAAGGATTATTCCGGCACAGGCATAGGTTTATCCATTTGCAAACGCATTGTTGAAAGGCATAAAGGAAAAATATGGTTTGAATCGAAAGAAAACGAAGGGACCACTTTTTATTTTACAATAACGAAATGAAAATTCCAAAGTGGCAGTGGCAGTGGCAGTGGCAGTGGCAGTCGGCAGTGGCAGTTGCAGTGGCAGTGGCAGTGGCAGTCGGCAGTTGCAGTCGGCAGTATGCAACCAGTAGAAAGTAACTATAAACAAACATCAAACATCAAACAAAATTACCTTGTATTTTTAAATTAAAATTACTATTTTTGCCTTGTATTTTTAAATCAGATTCATGAAAAGACTTGTTGACAATTTATTATTGGATTGGAAAAATAGTTCGAGGCGTAAACCCCTGATTGTTCGTGGAGCAAGGCAGGTAGGAAAAACATTTACTATTGCAAATTTTGGCGCGGCAAATTATAAAACCCTTGTAGTTATTGATTTTGAACGCAATCCCGTGTTAAAAAAAATATTTGAGACTGATATACAGCCGTCGAGGATCGTTGACGAGCTGGAACTGGCAACAAGTAAGAAAATAACACCAGGAGAAACCCTTATTTTCTTTGATGAAATACAGGAATGTCCGCGGGCTTTGGTTTCGTTGCGTTATTTTTATGAAGAAATGCCAGGCTTACATATTATTGCAGCCGGCTCTTTGCTCGAATTTGCTATGGGTGAGATATCATTTCCGGTTGGAAGAATTCAATTCGCTGAAATTTTCCCACTGAATTTTCTTGAGTTTCAAATGGCTTTGGGAAATGAGCGGGCGATTGATTATTTGTCATGTCCTCCAAAAGAGATGTCAGATACTTCTCACCTTTTCTTAATGAAACAGCTTAAAGATTACTTCTTTGTGGGAGGTATGCCTGAAGCAGTTAAAACATTTGTAGAAACCAAATCAATCAACAATGCTATTGAAGTTCAGGGTGAAATATGCAATTCCCTGAAACAGGATTTTGCAAAATATAATCCTCATGTTGATAAGCAATGTTTGGCGGGAGTTTTTACGTCGCTGGCAATGAATGTCGGTAAACAAACCAAATACACTTCGTTAAATAACGATTTCTCAAACCCAACTATTAAAAAGGCTTACAATACATTGGTACAAGCAAAGCTGGTACATACTATCAATTCAGTTAACCCGCAAGGATTTCCATTGCAAATAATGACTTCAAAGATATTCAAAACATGTATGCTGGATATTGGAATAATGAATTTTTTATGCGGTATTTATAAAACTGATGAATATTTTAAAACTGATTTGTCAGGCATTTATCGCGGTGCAATGGCTGAGCAATTCGTAGGGCAGGAAATAGCGGTCAATCAAAATAATGAATTGTTCTACTGGAGCCGACAGGCAAAAAACAGCAGCGCAGAAGTGGATTATGTTATTGCGGTAAACGATACAATAATTCCTGTTGAGGTGAAAAGCGCAAAGGCAGGTAAATTGCGAAGTATGCATCAATTTTTAAAAGAATATCCCGACTGCAAAGGCGGATATGTTTTTTCGGCTAACAATTACTCGGAATTTCCTGAACAGAAATTAACTTTTTTGCCTTTGTACTTTGCTTATTCAGCAAGTAAAAATAATATCATGGACTCGTTAACTGAAAAGCCAGTAACAATTATCTAATATCAAACATCCAATATCCAATATCCAATATCCAAGACCCAAATTCCAAGACCCAAATTCCAAGACCCAAAATCTAAAATCTAAAATCTAAAATCTAAAATTATGGAAAATTCAAAATTAGTTGAAATTCTTTTAGTAGATGACAACCCCGGCGATGCAATGCTAACCCAGGAAGCTTTTAAAGACGGAAAGGTGAAAAACAATCTTCATATTGTGTATGATGGAGAGGAAGCAACCGATTTTCTTTTCAAAAGGAATAAATATGCAAATGCCCCTCGTCCCGATCTTATTATTCTAGACCTTAACCTTCCGAAAAAAAACGGTAAAGAAGTGCTGGCGGAAATAAAAACTGACGATAGCTTGAAAAGGATACCGGTTATTATACTTACCATTTCCAAAGCAGAAGAAGATATTGTCAAGTCGTATGAATTACATGCAAATTGCTTTTTAACCAAGCCTATTGATCTGAATAAGTTTTTTGATGTAGTAAGATCAATTGAAGATTTTTGGCTAATCTTGGTTAAACTCCCGGATTATGAAAAATAAAGAAAAACAAATAATACTCCTGATTGAGGATAATCCGGGTGATATTATACTGATTAAAGAGATGCTGACTAATAACACTTCTTTTAATTACGAACTAATTATTGCTGAAACGTTGAAAGATGGATGCGTGCAAATCGAAAAAAATAATTTCAACCTCATTCTGCTCGATCTTAATTTGCCCGACAGTACAGGAAAGCAGACTTTCGATACTATACTACAATTTTCTGCAAACATTCCTATTGTTCTCATAAGCGGGATGCAAGATGAGGAATTATCATTATCACTTATCAAAGAAGGTGCGCAGGATTATATTTTAAAACAGGAATTAAACAGCCGGCTTCTTGTC
>CAISZK010000447.1 GCA_903889915.1 uncultured Bacteroidota bacterium | reverse complement strand
CGCTGCTCAGTTTTCAATCGTTGGTTATCCTTCTGCAACTTTTGCAATTTCATTACCTTCTTCAATCACTATTGCAAATGGTGGTTATTCAATGACAGTAGATAACTTTGTATCGAGTTTAGGTGCTACTTCTACTTTGGATGTGAATGGACAGAATGGTCTGAACGTTGGTGCAGACTTACAGGTTGGCGCCGGACAAGAGCCAGGACTTTACACCGGTTCTTTTGACGTAACTGTAGCTTACAATTAATAGTGTTGTCAAGCATAAAAAAGGCCGCAAGTGATTGCGGCCCTTTTTTTGTTATTACGGGTTCAATACTTTTCCAAAGTTTCTTCCACTTTGGAAAAGTTATTTTAAGTAGTGATGCTATTAATTCTTCCCGCTTTTTTCGAACTTTTTCCTGATGAAAATTTTCAATTAACAACTTTATTTTATCAAACTTCCCGCCTCGATATCCTTTGAAGGCATCACAAAAACAAGCGTTCCTTTTGGATTTTCGGCCATCAGTATCATGCCCTGTGATTTTATTCCTTTGATGGTACGTGGTTCAAGATTTACAAGTATTGCCACCTTTTGCCCGATAATTTTTTCAGGATCATAAAATTCGGCAATGCCTGAAACCACGGTGCGTTTATCAATTCCTGTATCAATGGTAAGTTTTAAAAGTTTCTGTGTCTTGGCAACTTTTTCTGCAGTCATGATGATGCCTGTTCTGATATCCATTTTTGTAAAATCATCATAAGAAATATCAGGCTTTGCAGGGGTCACATGCAATTCTTTTTCTTCATTGGCTAATTTGGTGTCCATCAGTTTTTGCACTTGTTTAGCGATAACATCATCTTCAATTTTGGTAAATAAAAACTCAGGAGTGCCAAGCTGTGTGCCTGGTTTAAGCAGATCCGATTTCCCTGCATCTGCCCAGATCAAAGCACCCATATTGAGCAGACCAAGAAGTTTTGTTGCAGTAAACGGCAGGAATGGTTCCATCACTATCGTAAGGTTTGCACATATCTGAAGAGAAATATTAAGTATCGTTTTTACTCTTTCAGGATCGGTATTGAAAATTTTCCATGGCTCACTTTCGGCAAGATATTTGTTCCCTGCCCGTGCAAGATTCATCATTTCTGCAAGCGCTTCGCGGAACCTGTAAAGTTCGATGCTGTCAGAAATCCTTTTTGGAAATTCAGAAATTGCTTTCATCACTTCTTTGTCCTGCTCATTAAGAGTCGTTATTTCGGGAACCAATCCATTGAAATATTTATGAGTTAAAACCATCACACGGTTCACGAAATTTCCAAGAATGGCAACAAGCTCGCTGTTGTTTTTTAGTTGAAAATCTTTCCATGTAAAATCATTGTCTTTTGTTTCCGGTGCGTTTGAACAAAGCACATAGCGCAACACATCCTGCTTATTGGGAAATTCTAGCAGATATTCATGAAGCCATACAGCCCAGTTGCGGGAAGTTGAGATCTTATCACTTTCAAGATTCAGGAATTCATTTGCCGGTACATTGTCAGGAAGTATATAGCTCCCTTCAGCATGAAGCATGGCAGGAAATACGATGCAGTGAAAAACAATATTGTCTTTTCCGATAAAATGAACAAGCTTTGTTTCCGGGTCTTTCCAGTAAGTTTTCCAATCAACAAGGTTTGTACTTTGTGGTTCGCTGTCGCCAACTGACTGCTGACTATTGACTATTGACATCTGACTATTGACCATTGACTTTTTATTCTTGTCCTCAGCCCATTCTTTGGTTGCAGAAATATAACCGATCGGTGCGTCAAACCAAACGTACAACACTTTTCCTGCAGCTTCTTCCAAAGGCACTTTCACACCCCAGTCAAGGTCGCGGGTAACAGCGCGTGGCTGCAACCCCTGATCGAGCCATGATTTGCACTGTCCGTATACATTGGTCTTCCATTCCCTGTGTTCTTCAAGTATCCACTGTTTCAGCCAGGGTTCATATTTATCGAGCGGCAGGAACCAATGTTTCGTTTCCTTCATCACAGGCACATTTCCGCTTAAAACTGATTTTGGATTTATCAGGTCTGTTGCATTCAGCGATGTTCCGCATTTTTCACACTGATCGCCATAAGCCTTTTCATTGTTGCAGAAAGGACATGTACCAGTAATATAACGGTCGGCCAGGAATTGTTTGTTCTCTTCATCATAAAGCTGTTCTGTTGTCTTCACAATAAATTCACCCTTGTTATAAAGTGTGGTGAAAAATTCAGCAGCCGTTTCATGATGAATTTTATTTGAAGTACGGGAATAGATATCAAAAGAAATTCCAAATTCTTTAAACGATTGCTTGATGATGCCATGATATTTATCAACTATCTGTTGTGGTGTCACCCCTTCCTGTTTTGCTTTGATTGTTATCGGCACACCATGTTCATCAGAGCCGCCAATAAACAAAACATCCTCACCTTTTGACCGGAGATATCTCACATAGATATCAGCAGGAACATACACTCCTGCAAGGTGACCAATATGAACGGGACCATTGGCATAAGGCAATGCTGAAGTCACTGTAAATCTTTTATATTTTTTATTTTGTTCCATGATAAATTTTTTCTCTAATTTTAACCCTCAAAAAGTTGGCAAAGTTAAGAATTAATTTATTTGCCATTTATAACGCTAGAAACACGGGATGCAAATCAATTAACTCCTGACATTATTAACAGGTTTTAAGATCGGAAAATTGTCAGAACAGTTATTTATTTGTATTTTGGGACTTGTGATTACGAAATTATTATGGAATTTTAAAAAATTAAAAATAAACCTTTTTAAAAAAATCAATTTATGGCAACTGCAAAAACATCCGTCACGCCAAAGGATACCACAAAAAATCTGGATTTCCATATCAAGAATGTTCAGCTTGGCAACAGGAAATTCGAGAACATTTATCAATCGCTGACACGTATGATTCTTGGTGAAAATCAAAAAATGGAAAAAGTTACGGTAAATGGCCGCTACACTTATGATTTCAAAGTTTTCCGTCACGGCTCAAAGCATATCATCGGAATGTATGACGAGATAAACAGTTTTGTTTCGTTTGTGAAAGACGCTGCTGAAGGCGGATCTTCAAAAGAAATGGCTTTTATTCTCATTGGCGAACCCGGCAATGGTAAAACTTTTTTTATTGATCATTTAAGTTCTCTCTACAGGAATTTCATTGCACAACCCGAAAACCGCAGATATACTTTCCGCTTTGTTGATCTTGATAAGATAGGCGGATATGGCAGGATCACACAGATTGAATCGCAGACTTACGAAGATCCGATGATACTTGCCATGAATCTTTATGAAGCCAAAGAAGACAACATCAAAGCACTTAGTGTATCCGGATTCAAGGACAGACAAATTGATGAGCTTTATAAAAACTACCGTCCCTTGGGATCGTGTACTTACTATATTTTAAACCAGATCAGAAATTATTGCAATGATGATGTGGAAAAAATGAAAGAGTTTATTGAATTATCATCCGTTCCTGTGAGTGAATCGAGAGGTACTATCACAGGCAAATACGCAGCAAAAGACAAGATCACTTCATCCGCTGCTGACCTGCTTGGCGAAGAATCCATCACCCGTTTGCTTCATATCACTGAGACAGATCATCCATACAGGTTCGATCTCCGCAGAGGCGCACTGGCAAGGGTTGCCGGAGGCGGAATACATTTCGCTGATGAAATTTTCAAAAACAAACGTGACCTGGTGCAGGTTTATCTCGGCGTTATCCAAAACAGAACTATTGAAATGGAAGGTTACAAATGGCCTTTGGACACACTGGTTGTTGCAACAAGTAACAATTCGGAATTCGGTAGATTCCTGGATGAAAAAGAACAGGCTCCTATTGTTGACAGATGCCGCCTTACCTATATGTCGCACAATACAAATTACAAACTGCAGCAGGAACTTACTTTTTATGCCATAGGCAACAGGGATAAAACAACATTCACGAATGAAAAACTTCACATTGATCCGAATCTGAATTATGCCGTTTCTGTGTCAGTAGTGCTTACAAGAATGCCGGCTTCCGACAAACTGACTCCCGTTGAAATGATGAAATTATCGGCAGGCGAAGTGGCAGGTGAAAAAAGTATCAAAACACTGAGCGAAGTGATCAGCGACCTGAACAGCGATCCTGATATCACCAAACGTTTCGGACAAAAAGGTCTTGGACACAGAAACCTTGGCCGTGCATTGCAGGTACTGCTTGAACGTTCGGAAACACAGGAAGGAAAATGCATGTATGCAGGCGATGTTTTCAAAGCCATGGAAACAGTGGTTCTTGACTACGTACAGGATTCAAATGACAGGACAAAATATTTCAATGATATCAGGGTTGCCAAAGAACTCTACAGGAAAAATGTGATGACAACCATCTTCAACGCTTACATGGACGAGCCTAATGCTGTTGAAAAAGATGTGATGAACTATGTGAACATGATCATCGGTGTGGATGCCAAAAACCTCGGACCTGACAAAATCTGGACATACCAGGATCAGCAAACCGGCAAACTTGTTCCTCTCAAAATTGATGAGACATTTATCAACAGTGTTGAAGAAAGACTGGGACTGAAAAACGATGAACAAAAACAAAGTTTCAGAACCACTGTCACCAAGATCTACGGTCAGAAAATGATCAAAGATCCTTCCTATAATTTTATGGACAATAATGATCTTGTAAAAGCTGTGACAGATGTACGTTTAAAGTCCGACATTTCAGGAGCAGGCAGCCTTGTGGGTGCTTTGGCAAACCGTACAAATGAGGAAAACCAGAAACTTTATGGCAGAATGATTGACACCATGGTGAAGAAACTGGGCTATTGCAACACCTGCGCCGAAAAAACCATTGAATATTTCTGCACTCATGATGATTCGAATTAAAAATTAATGGAACACTGATGACACGAATTTGACGGATAGTCACAGATAAAATGATCATACTTTATCCTAAACAATCAGTGTAATCAGTGTCCCAACTTTTATCAAACAGCAATGGCGGAAAACATTTTCAAACTATATAAACAACTAAAGAAGCAAGGTCTCAGCAAGAGGCAGCTTGAAATTATTGAACGGGAACTGGATTTTTATTCCAGGAAACAGGAGCGGGAAAAGTTTGCAAAAACAGAACCTCTTGCAATCTCCGGCCTGTACGACAAAAACGATTTCCAGCTTTTTATTTCAGCCATAAAAACTGCCGACCCTACTCTTTCATTGCAGACACTCGAAGACCTCATTGAACGCGACAACAAGCGCGAAGCCGACGGCTTTCCGAAAAGAATAAAAATCGGCAAATTCATCAAACCCGGCAAAGGTGACAAAGAGAAAATAGTGATAGTCCCCACCACCACCGAGCCTAAATTCTATCATGACAATTCAATCACCGAAGATGAAGATGAAACCGGCGGGGCAGGCGATGGAGATGAAGGCGATGTGCTGGGTGAACAACAAATTGAACCCACCGAAGGCGAGGGTGAAGGCACTGGGGCAGGACAAGGCGAAGGAGCCGAACATGATATTTCAGCAGATGCTTTTGACCTGGGAAAGATACTCACTGAGAAATTCCAGCTTCCCAATTTAAAAACCAAAGGGAAAAAGGTATCGCAGACAAAATTTCAATACGACCTCACTGACAAAAATCGAGGGTTCGGGCAATTGCTGGATAAAAAAGCAACCATAAAAAAGATCCTTGAAACAAATATTATCCTTGGAAATGTCAGTGAAGACAATGACTTTTCGACTGAAAATCTTGTGGTAAATCCGCAGGATAAAATTTACAGGATCATGTCGAAGGAGAAAGATTATGAATCGCAATGCGTTGTTTTCTTTGTCCGCGACTATTCAGGCTCCATGCAGGGAAAACCCACAGAAGTGATCGTTACCCAACACATGCTGATCTACAGTTGGCTGATGTATCAGTATAAAAACAACGTGCAGGTAAGATTTATACTGCATGATACCGAAGCCAAAGAAGTGAAGGATTTTTACACCTACTATAAATCGGCAGTGGCAGGTGGCACCAATGTTTTTGCAGCTTATGAATTTGTTGCCAACATTATTGAAAAGGAACAACTGGCAAAGGAAAACAACATCTATATTTTCCATGGCACCGATGGCGACGACTGGGAAGATAACGGAGAAAAAGCCATTACTGCTATCCGCAAAATGCTGAAAGACATTAACCGCATGGGCATCACTGTTGCCAAAAATGCATGGACAGCGCTTGACAAACCCACAACTGTGGAAAATTATCTTGCAGAATCAGGCCTGCTGAAAGAGAAAAAAGAGTTGATAAAACTTGATGCCTTTTCAGCCGAAGATGCAAGCGAAAACAGGATCATTGAAGGGATCAGGAAATTGATAAGCTAAGTATTGCCTGAACAAAAATTTTACTTCAAAACAATTTCCGGGTTTTTTATTTGCACTCCTCAGGTGACAGAGTGCGAATTTGCTCAGAAAACAACAAACAACAAACATTTCAAACTCTTCAACCCATGCCCCCCTCCTCCACATATATCCGCTAATCTCTAACTCCCACTCCTTGTTCACTTCCACAGCGGCGTATTAACAAGGTTCAAACCATTTTTCATCAGGTGATTTAACATTTAATGCAAACGTAAAGATACATTTCGGAAGCGCAAAGTTGCATTACTGTTTGGTTAAATTGAATCCAGAAGACTTATCTGTTTTGTCTCAACCATTGTACAGGAAAAATAACTCAATACTTTATAATTTACCGCTGCATGACGCAGCAAATAATCCTTATTAATTCGCTGCTCCATGTTATAAATTTGTAGTAATTTTGCCGCCGAATTTAGGCAGGCAATATAGCAGATTAATTTTTTTAGAATAATATTAACATGAATGATGAATTGAACGAAACGGCTTTGTTTTCTGAGTTTCCTCCGGTTTCAACGGCTGAGTGGGAAGAAAAGATCGCAAAAGACCTGAAAGGTGCCAGCTACGAGCAAAAGCTTATCTGGCGAACAAATGACGGATTGAAAATTAAACCCTACTACAGGGCTGAAGACCTCGAAAAGCTGGAATACCTGAATGCATCGCCGGGGGAATTTCCTTATGTGCGTAGTATTGGCAAAGACAATGACTGGGATATAAGGCAGGATATTGATGAACAAAATCCGGCAGAGGCAAACAAGATAGCTCTTGATATTATTGCAAAAGGGGCCACTGCAATTGGTTTTGATGCTACAGAAATTTTTTGCGATGACGATGTGAAAATATTGCTGCGTGGTATTGATATGTCAAAGGTTTCACTGCACTTCACTGCGGCAAGATCGTGGACTAATTTATATCAATTTTTCTTAAACGAGATACACCGGCAGGAAACTGATGTTGCTGCCATAAGAGGCAGTTTTAATTTCGATCCTTTGAGTTATTTCATGCAGTATGGAAAGTTCAATCCTGAAGACGATAAAAAGTTCAACGAAGCAGCAGAATTGATACAGAATATTTGCAAAGACCTTCCCTGTTTTCAAGCAATCACGATCAACGGCCGGTATTTTCATAATGCAGGCGCCAACATCACACAGGAGCTTGCTTTCAGCCTGGCCTCGGCATCAGAGTATCTTGTACAGTTAACTTCAAAAGGAATAAAAACCGATGATGTTGCACCACGCATTCAGTTTGTTTTTGCCATAGGCTCGGATTATTTTCCTGAAATAGCAAAGTTGCGTGCAGCGCGTTTGCTGTGGGCAAATATAGCAGGACAATTTTATCCCCTGCGAGAAGCTTCAATGAAAATGAAAATTCATGCTGTGACATCCATGTGGAATAAATCCGTTTATGATCCTTATGTGAACATGCTGCGAAGCACCACCGAAGCCATGTCGGCTGCCATAGGCTCCTGCAATTCCATCTCTGTAAATCCATTTGACTGTACATTTAAAAAACCGGATGCATTGTCAGAAAGAATTGCACGAAACACACAATTAATACTGAAGTCAGAAGCCTATCTCGATAAAGTTGTTGATCCTTCAGCAGGCTCTTATTATATTGAAAACCTCACCGACCAGATTGCAGAAGCTGCATGGTCAATCTTTCTTGACATTGAAGAAAAAGGTGGATTTATTGAAGCTGCCGCCACAGGCGTTATCAAAGAAGCCATTGAACAGGTTTGTCAGAAAAGGGACATGGATATTGCGATGCGCAAACAGGTCATACTTGGAACAAATCAATATCCCAATCAAAATGAAAATATGCTCGGGCAGATACGTCCGCATGCAGATCCTTCACATCTGGGCAAGCTGAAACAGTACAGAGGTGCGCAGGCTTTTGAAGCTTTGCGTTTGTCAACCGAAGCTTACGAAAGGGATGGATTTAAGAGGCCGTCAGTATTTTTATTCGCTTACGGTAATCCTGTAATGCGTAAAGCCAGGGCTGCGTTCGCAGCAAATTTCTTTGCTTCGGGCGGATTTAAGATCACCGAAGCTCATGGAAATTGCAGTATCGAAGAAGGAGTGATTGGCGCTCTTCAGTCAAAAGCCGAAATAGTGGTTCTATGCAGTTCGGATGATGAATATCCGGCGCTCGCTGCTGCTGTATGCCTTCATCTGAAAGCATCTGATCCGGGTATCAGGATCGTTGTTGCAGGAAATCCTGTGAACATCATAGATGAATTGAAAAAAACCGGCGTGGATGATTTTATTCATGTGCGTTCAAATGTATTAGAAACAATAGCAAAGTACCAGCATTTGCTGGGGATTATTTAATTCAAACAGATTTTAGATTTTTTATAATCAATGAGACCAGACTTTAAAAATATCAATATAAGATCAGGCAAAGCCGCAAAGCCTCTTATAAGAAAAGAACCAGAAAAAGCGGGCGAGGACCAGAGAAAAACAATTTACGAACATGAAGACCTTGCAGGGATGGAACACCTGCATTATGCAGCAGGAATACCACCTTATCTGCAGGGTCCATATTCGTCAATGTATGTTATGCAGCCCTGGACAATCAGGCAATATGCAGGATTTTCGACTGCCGAAGAATCGAATGCCTTTTATAGAAGAAATCTTGCATCAGGACAGATGGGACTTTCAGTAGCCTTCGACCTGGCTACTCACCGCGGATACGATTCGGACCACGAAAGAGTTGTCGGCGATGTTGGAAAAGCAGGCGTGGCTATAGATTCCATACTGGATATGAAAATTCTTTTCGATCAGATTCCTTTGGATAAAATGTCAGTTTCGATGACAATGAACGGAGCAGTACTGCCTGTACTTGCATTCTACATTGTGGCAGCCGAAGAGCAGGGTGTGAGCCTTGAAAAACTGAACGGCACCATTCAAAATGATATTCTGAAAGAATTCATGGTAAGGAACACTTACATTTACCCACCTCTGCCATCAATGAAGATCATCGCTGATATTTTCGAATACACTTCGAAAAATATGCCCAAATTCAATTCCATCAGTATAAGCGGATATCACATGCAGGAAGCAGGAGCCACGGCTGAAATTGAATTGGCATACACCCTTGCCGATGGTTTGGAATATCTGAGAACAGGAGTAAATTCAGGCATGGACATTGATTCGTTTGCACCACGTTTATCATTCTTTTGGGGTGTAGGAATGGATCATTTCATGGAGATCGCCAAGTTGCGCGCAGCACGTATGCTTTGGGCAAAGATCGTGAAACAGTTTAATCCTAAGAATCCAAAATCACTTGCTTTGCGTGCGCACTGCCAGACATCAGGATGGAGCCTGACAGAACAGGACCCGTTCAATAATGTTGCACGCACATGTGTGGAAGCGTTGGGAGCAGCGCTGGGACATACGCAATCTCTTCACACCAATGCAATGGATGAAGCCATTGCGTTGCCAACAGATTTCTCAGCACGAATCGCAAGAAACACGCAGATATATCTACAGGAAGAAACCAATATTTGTAAAGCGATTGATCCATGGGCAGGATCATATTATGTGGAATCTTTGACAAACGAGATAGCTCACAATGCATGGAAACTTATTCAGGAAGTTGAGGAGTTGGGAGGCATGGCCAAAGCAATTGAAACAGGTCTTCCCAAAATGCGTATTGAAGAAGCATCAGCAAAGAAGCAGGCGAAAATTGATTCAGGAAAAGATATTATCGTTGGAGTAAATAAGTATAAGCTGGAGAAAGAAGATCCGATTGATATTCTTGAAGTGGACAACTCTGCTGTTCGCGAATCGCAAATTGTAAGATTAAAAAAACTAAAAGCAGAAAGAGACAGCAAATCTGTAAAGCAGGCTCTCGATGCAATCACAAAAGCATGCGAAAACGGAAAAGAGAACTTGCTTTCATTAGCTGTTGACGCAGCAAGAAAAAGAGCAACTCTTGGAGAGATTTCCTATGCATGTGAAAAAGTTTTCGGAAGATATAAAGCAACCATTCGTTCAATTTCAGGAGTGTATTCTATGGAGATCGCCAATGATAAAACTTTCAAAAAAGCCCTGACACTGGCTAATAAATTTGCAAAAATAGAAGGTCGTCGTCCCCGAATCATGATTGCAAAAATGGGACAGGATGGCCACGACCGCGGAGCAAAAGTAATCGCAACAAGTTTTGCTGATCTTGGCTTCGACGTGGATATGGGACCATTGTTCCAGACACCAAAAGAAGCCGCAATGCAGGCTGTCGAAAATGATGTACACATACTGGGTGTGTCTAGCCTTGCTGCAGGTCACAAGACGCTCGTTCCACAAGTGATCGAAGAATTAAAAATTCTGGGAAGAGACGACATCATGGTAATTGCGGGAGGTGTGATTCCGGCACAGGATTATAAATATCTTTATGATGCAGGTGTGATAGGGATCTTCGGTCCTGGTACTGTTATTCCGGATGCCGCTGTTCACATACTGCAGATACTTATTGACAGTCGCAAGGACTAATTTTTTTTCATGAGCAAAGAGTGTCGTTTATCTTTAAAAAATAAAAAGGAAACTTGATCGGTGTATAAATTTTTAAATAAAATGATGAAAAATAAAATCTGGTTGATAGTAATTCTGATAAGCATTACTGCAGTGTCTGCTCTTGCACAGGACACCAACAAAACCAAGATAGATGCAAAGTCGCAAATGGAAGTACTGACAGGATTGTGTAACAGAAAAGGGTTGAAATCAAATTTATTTAAAACTTATTTTGAAACCGGATATGCAGCCTACACCCCCGATACAGCAACCATATCACAGTTGAAAAAAGTTATGACAAATAAAAATATTCTGACAACAATAGTGATGGGGTCATGGTGTGGCGACAGTCAGGATCAGGTCCCGCGTTTTTATAAGATCATTGATGTGCTTGGTTATTCTGATTCAAAAGTTACGTTGTATTGTGTTGACAGAACAAAAAAAACTGATAAAGGAGAGACAGATAATTTGAACATCACGCTTGTGCCGACATTCATTTTTTATAAGGATGGAAAGGAGTTGGGACGCATCACAGAGTCGCCGAAAGAAACTTTGGAAAAAGATATTCTAGAAATTCTTACCAACTGAAAAGTGCAATTAAAAAATTCACCGGAGAAAATAAAAATAAAAAACCCCGTCATTGCTGGCGGGGTTTTTATTTTAAACCGCTAATTATTTTTTCTTTGCCGGAGCTTTTTTTACAGCAGGTTTTTTAGCAACTACTTTTTTTGCTACTACTGGTTTTTTAGCAACAGCTTTCTTTGCTACCGGTTTTGCAGCAACAGCTTTTTTTGCTGCTGGTTTTTTAGCAACAACTTTCTTTGCTACTGGTTTTGCGGCAACCTTCTTAGGAGCGGCTTTTGTTACTACTTTTTTTACTGCTGCTTTTTTAGGAGCAGCTTTTTTTACGGGTGCTTTTTTTGTTGTAGCCATTGATTTATTTTTTTTTGTTTTGCGAAACAAAGATACAGTAATTAATTTCTGATAATTTACTCTTTTAAATAATTATTGATAATTTTGTTAACAATCAAAAGTGAATAAACTCGAAAAAAAATGTCGCAAGAAAATTCCGGACCTTCCGCATCCAAGGTAAATAAAGGGATTCAGCAACCTTCACCTGTAAATAATGAAGCTGCAAAAAAATTTATTCAGAGAAAAAAAAAGTTGATAACTCTTGAAGAATTTACTGAAGGAATTCTTTCGGGTGACAGAATTATACTCAGTCGTGCGATAACTCTTATTGAAAGTTCTCTTCCGAAACATTTCAAACTTGCACAAAAAATAATTGAACGTTGCATCCATTACTCGGGAAACTCTGTACGCATTGGTATCACTGGTGTTCCCGGTGTTGGTAAAAGTACATTTATAGAATCGTTCGGAAAATATCTGACAGGAATAGGTCGTAAAATTGCCGTGCTTGCAATAGATCCGAGCAGTGAAATTTCAAGAGGAAGTATTCTTGGTGACAAGACAAGAATGGAAGAATTGTCAAATGATCCGAAAGCATTCATTCGCCCGTCCCCGTCTGCCGGCACTATCGGAGGGGTTGCAAGAAAAACACGTGAGAGTATAATCTTATGCGAAGCTGCAGGCTTCGATACAATACTTGTGGAAACAGTTGGTGTGGGCCAGTCAGAAACTGCAGTGAGTATCATGGTAGATTTTTTTCTGTTGCTGATGCTCGCCGGTGCCGGTGATGAACTGCAGGGAATAAAAAGAGGTATAATGGAAATGGCAGATGCTATTGTGATCAACAAAGCTGACAAAGAAAATGTGCAGAATGCACAGAATGCAAAAAGAGATTATCAAAATGCACTTCATCTTTTTCCGCCTGCAGCATCAGGTTGGATACCCAGAGTTGAAACTTGTTCCTCAATTGCGAATGATGGAATTGAAGAGGTTTGGAAAATGGTTAATGATTACATCAGCTTCACAAATCAAAACGGATATTTTGATTTGAAACGCAGGAGCCAGGCTAAATCCAGAATGTACGAAACCATAAACGAAAAACTAAAAGATGAGTTTTACAGAAATCCAAAAGTGTCGAAACTATTGCCCACTATTGAAAAAGATCTGATGTCACAAAAAAGAAGTTCTTATTCTGCAGCTCAAAAATTACTAGATGTTTATTTCAAATCTCTCAGAGAAAAATAAATTATCCGATTTTTTTTGCAAGAATTATTCTCAGCCCAAAAAATAATTCAAGGAGTTTTTTCAAAATCTGTACAGGTTTATTAGAGCTTAAAAATTTGCTCGTCAATTTTTTTTTATTTGCACTATCACAAAAAGAAAAAACAATTTAGTTTGTCTGGGTTTTCTTTTTTGGTTTAAAAAATAAAGATGCTGCGATACTAACCGTAAGTATTAATAGTACCACATAGAGCGAATGGACAGTTGTAAATCCTTGCGCTTTCAACCAATCACCGACAAACATTTTTACACCGATAAAAACAAGCAGTATTGACAGGCCATGCTTTAAATAAACAAGACTGTTCATCATTTTCATCACTAAAAAAAACAACGACCGCAACCCGATTATTGCAAAAATATTTGAGAAGAAAACGATGTAAGGATCTTTTGTAACTGAAAAAATTGCCGGAACAGAATCAACAGCAAACAGCACATCAGAAAATTCGATGACTAGTAAAACCAGAAACAAGGGAGTGAGCAGAAACTTTCCGTTTTTTCTGATCCAAAAATTACTGCCTGCATATTCCGGATTAACTGAAAAATATTTTGAAGCAAATCTAACTATAGGATGTTTTTCTGTTTCTATTTTATCTTCTTTATTGCGCGTAATGAACATGCGGATCCCCGTAAATACAAGTAATGCACCGAAAGCATAAAGGATCCAAAAAATATTTTGGATGAGTGCTGAACTCACGAAAATAAAAATGAAGCGCATGATAATTGCACCCAGAATTCCCCAAAACAAAACCCGTTTGTAATATTTTTTTGCAACATTGAATGAAAGAAAGATCAAAACCATCACAAAAACATTGTCAACTGAAAGTGCATATTCAATAAGGTATCCGGTGATGTATTCCAGTGAAAGGTTCTCGTTATAAATTGTCAGATTCTCCTGAAAAGTATGGCCGGTGAGATTTATCGGGTGTGCATACTTAAGCATGATCGCATTCAACTGTTCATTGGATTTTATTCCGTGTATCCATTCACCATGAGTCCTTATTATAATATAGAACCCCATCGCAAGAACAACCCACACAAAGCACCATGCTAATGCCTCGCGTAAAGATAAAACATGGCTCTTCTTGCTAAATATTCCCAGGTCAATAAATAAAATTCCAAGAATAAAAATAATAAAAAAAGAAAAGAAAATCAATTCTCCTGCATCCATCTACTTTCAAATTTCAACAAATTTATTCTTTTTTATTGAATGGGGGAAATTTAGAACACTACGCCTTATCATTCCTTTAATTATCACCAAATTTGATTGACTGTTTCAGTGGGAAAAATAAAAGCTTATTAATGACATTTTTGAGAAAAATTTACTGTTTCAAAGATTTATAATTTTTGGTTTTGTTTTTTTTCTAATTTTACAGACCCAAAATAAAGCTATCAAAACTTTTATTTATGTCAGGACACAGCAAATGGTCAACCATTAAAAGAAAGAAAGGCGCAATTGATGCCAAGCGTTCAAAAGCCTTCTCGAGAATTATTAAAGAAATAATTGTAGCAGTTAAGGAAGGAGGCCCGGACCCGGAAGGAAACCCGCGTTTACGCCTGGCTGTCTCGAATGCAAAAGGTGTAAACATGCCCAAAGAAAATATTTCAAGGGCAATTTCCAAAGCTGCAGATAAAGATTCTACTTCACTTTCAGAAACGACTTACGAGGGCTATGCTCCCGGTGGAGTTGCAGTATTTATTGAGGCAACAACCGACAATATCCAGCGCACGGTTTCAAACATCCGCTCGATATTTAATAAGTATAACGGAAGCCTTGGGACCAATGGTTCCCTGAGTTTCATTTTTGACAGGAAAGGTGTTTTCAGCATTCCACAGGGTGACCTTGTTGAAGACGATTTTATCATGGAGATCATTGATGCCGGGGCAGAGGATGTTGTTCTTGAAGATGAGTTTTTCACCATCACAACTGCAATGGAGGACTTCGGAACAATGATGAAAAAACTTGAACAAATGAAGATCGAGCCTGAAAGTGCCGAATTGCAAAGGATACCCAAAACTTACACAAAACTTGACAAGGAAGCAGCAAAAAAAATACTGCGGATCATTGAATTGTTCGAAGAAGATGATGATGTGACAAACGTGTTTCACAACCTCGAACTTACTGATGAGTTGATGTCGGAAATGGAATAGGTTTTTCGGAAATGATTGAGGAAAATAAAAAAGCCGGACTTAATAAAGTCCGGCTTTTTTTATCAGGAAAGAACAGGCTTTAATTCTTTCTTTACAATTTCTAAAGTATCCAAAGCAATGACGAGTTCTTCATTTGTGGAAACGGTCATAACTTTTACTCTTGAATCCGGTTTGGTGAGAATTTCATTTTTTCCTCTTAGACCATGGTTCTTATCAAAATCAAAATTGATTCCCATAAATTCCATTTCCCTGCAGACATTGGCTCTTACTTCAAAGTCATTTTCACCTACACCACCTGTGAATATGATAAGATCAACACCACCCATGGCAGCTGCATAAGACCCTACATATTTCTTCACCCTGTAAGCATACATCTGCAATGCAAGTTTTGCTCTTTTGTTTCCTTCGTTGGAAGCCTTCTCAATATCTCTCATGTCGGAAGATATACCGGATATGCCGATCATGCCACTTACCTTATTAATATAGTTGTTGGCTTTTTTAGTATCCATGTTGCTTTTTTCCATCATGTACAGCAAAGCTCCCAGATCAAGGTCTCCGCAACGGGTACCCATGATCAGACCTTCAACAGGAGTTAACCCCATGGATGTATCAAATGACTTACCGTTTTTGATAGCGGCAATAGAAGCGCCATTGCCCAAATGACAGGTTATTATTTTTTGTTGTTCGTAATTAATTTTTAAAATTTCACATGCTTTCATTGAAACATAACGATGGCTTGTTCCATGAAAGCCGTATCTTCTGACTTTGTGTTTTTCGTACATCTCATAGGGAATTGCATACAGATATACATAGTCAGGCATGGTTGCATGAAATGCCGTATCAAAAACTCCGCATTGGGGAACCTCAGGAAGAATTTTCTGCATAGCATAGATCCCTTTTAAATTTGCAGGATTATGCAGAGGTGCAAGGTCAACACACTCTTCCATTTTATCAATAACTTCTTGTGTTATTTTTACACTGCCATTAAATTTTTCTCCTCCGTGAACAACCCTGTGGCCTATAGCCGTGATCTCATTTTTATCTTTTATCACTCCATGTTCCGGATGAAGCAGTGTCTTTAAAATAAGTTCAACACCGATTGTGTGGTCAGGAACATCCTGTATAAGTTTGTAAGGTTCTTTTCCTTTTGGCTGGTGCTTTAAAACACTGTCATTGATACCCAGTCGTTCCAATAATCCAATTGCCAGGACATCGGCATTATTGTCCATATCAAGCAATTGATACTTGATTGAAGAACTCCCGCAGTTTAAAACTAAGATTTTCATAAAAGTAAATTTAAATGATTTTTATATTGTGAACTCATTAACAATTCATGTCAACAAAAGTAGAATTATTTTGCTTAGCCCTTCCCATATTTGATACTTTTTTGGTACTACTCTTCGGTTTTATCTTTAATAAAATAAAGAGGTCTGGCTTTTGTCTGGTTAAAGATCCTTGCGATATATTCTCCGATTATTCCCAGGCTTAACAACTGAAAGCCGCCAATGATCAGCACTGTCACCAATAGGGATGTCCATCCCGGAATAGTTTTCCCGCTTACATTTTCAATGATCGCATAAACTGCATAAGCAAAACCGAAAAAGAAAACCGCAAGTCCGGCATAAAATGAAATTCTCAAAGGTTTTGATGAAAATGAAGTAATACCATCCATTCCAAACCGCATCATTTTCCTTAGAGTGTATTTTGATTTTCCGGCAAATCTTGATGAAGCATGATATTCTATGACACTTTGTTTAAAACCCATCCAACTGATAAGGCCACGCGTGAACCTATCCTTTTCTTCAAACTGAAGAAAAGCATCAACTGCTTTGCGCGACATCAGCCGGAAGTCAGCAGCAGCTGGTTCTATCTTCACATCTGAAAGGAAATTTATAAAGCGGTAGAAAAAGCGTGATGAGGTTTTTTTGAATAATCCTGAATCATTCGAGTCAATGCGTTTTGTATTTACGATATCAAATCCTTTATCAGATTCTGCAATAAG
Source organism: uncultured Bacteroidota bacterium (assembly GCA_903889915.1). GTDB lineage: Bacteria > Bacteroidota > Bacteroidia > Bacteroidales > CG2-30-32-10 > CAISZK01. The sequence goes on along the minus strand of CAISZK010000447.1, from coordinate 5,105 downwards.
TTTTACAATAACTTCCGGCGGGTGTTGCAGGTCAGCATCCATCATCACCACAATATCTCCTTTGCTTTGCTGAAGTCCGGCCATGATCGCAACCTGGTGTCCGAAATTTCTCGACAAGGAAATGCCGGAAACGTTATTATTGTCTGTTGAAATTTTTCTGATCAATTGAAAAGTATCATCCTTACTTCCATCGTCAACAAAAATGATCTCGTAATTTGGAGATACAGATTCCAAAACAGGAACAAGCAAATTGTATAACACCTCAATGTTATTTTCCTCATTGAAGCAAGGTACAACCACACTTAATTTTTCATCCTGTTTCATCAGGAAATTAATTTTTGATTTATTATTGAATTAAAAACAGTATAGAAAATTTCATTCACTATTTCCATATCATAATCCATCTTTAAAGATGTCCTTATTTTTATCTTTATGTTTGGCATCGTATTTTGCACAATCACATTCAACAGAAAGTGGCTTAATCGGTGCTTCAAAATCATCTTTCTTTATGCCCAGAGATTTATCAGCATACACCTTCAACATGTATTTTGCCCAGATTGGTAAAGCCATTGTGGCACCCTGCCCAAGTTCCATGCTTCGGAAATGAACACTTCTGTCTTCGCAGCCAACCCAAACACCGGTAACAAGACCTGGAGTGATCCCCATGAACCAGCCATCACTGTTGTTTTGTGTGGTTCCTGTTTTACCTGCAATGGGATTGGTTAGTTTATAGGTTCCACGAATTCTTGTCCCGGTTCCATAATCAACAACACTTTTCATTAGTATGATCATCAGATATGCCGTTTCTTCACTGACGGCGTCCTGCGATTTTGTTGGAAAAGATTCGAGTACTGTTCCATTTTTATCTTCAATTCTTGTCATGAATATGGGGTCGGTATGTACGCCCTTATTGGCAAAAGTGGCATAAGCCCCTGTCATTTCAAAGACATTCAGGTCGCAAGATCCAAGACAAAGGGAATACACAGCAGGCAGATCGCTTTTAATACCCAACTTCCTTGCAATTTTTATTACTGCTGATGGAGAGTAACGTTTCATCAGGTAGGCTGAAATAAAGTTAAGCGAATTTGCCAGTGCATATTTGAGAGTAACCATATCTCCTTCATTTTTATCATCAGCTTTTGGAGTCCATTTGGTACCATCCGGCATATCAAAAGACACTGAAATATTAGGGACTTTTGTGCATGGTGAGAATTCGCCTTCCTGCATTGCGAGGGTATAAAGAAAAGGTTTAAATGTTGAACCTACCTGTCTTTTTCCTGTTGAAACATGATCGTATTTAAAGTAACGGTAATCCAATCCACCCACATAAGCCCTGACATAGCCTGTTTGCGGCTCCATTGACATCAAACCCGATTGCAAAAAATACTTGTAGTATTTGATCGAATCCATCGGAGTCATGATGGTATCATGTTCTCCCTTGTATGAAAAGATCATCATGTGGGTAAGCGTATTAAAACTTTTTGTGATCTGTTCTTCTGTCTGTCCCTCTGCTTTCATCTTGATATACCTGTCAGATCTCTTCATTGAAGCATCATACAATTTCTTGATATCGGCAGCAGTCATTGTATAGTCAAATGGTGCACCTCTCACACCTTTCCAATGCTGATAAAATTGCGGTTGCAATTCTTTTCCCAGAAATTCTACCATCGCATCTTCGGCATATTTCTGCATCTTTGAATTGATGGTGGTGTAAATTTTCAGACCATCTTTATAAAGATTGTAAGTTGTTCCGTCAGGCTTTTTATGTGATGCACACCAGTCAACAAGTATTTGCCTCAGATATTCTCTGAAATGACATGCCAAACCGGCATTCTGATCCTGCAAACGATAATGCGACATGTCAATTTTTTTCACCCTCAATGAATCATATTGTTTTTGGTTGATGTAATTGAATTTTTGCATTTGCTTCAGCACAACCTCACGTCTTTTTATAGCTCTTTCGGGGTTCCTGACAGGGCTGAAATACGAAGGCGCTTTTAGCATCCCTATGAGCATGGCCGATTCATTGATATTTAGTTCCCCCGGAGTTTTGTTGAAAAATGTTTTTGCAGCCGATTTGATACCGAACGACTGGCTTCCAAAATCAACAGTATTCAGGTACATTGCTAGTATTTCCTGTTTGGAATAATTCCGTTCCAGCTTTACAGCAATGATCCATTCCTTTAATTTTCGGAACACAAGTGAAAATATTCCGGGGTTTTCCTGACGTGGAAATAAATTCTTTGCCAATTGTTGTGTAATAGTACTGCCACCTCCTGCATTGCGATTTCCACCAATTACATTTCTGATTGCAACCCGGAACAGGCTAAAAAAATCAATGCCCGAATGCTCGGCAAAACGTGAATCTTCAGTAGCAATGAGTGCATTTACGAGGTTTGGAGATAGCTCACTGTAATGAACAACAGTTCTGTTTTCAAGATAATATTTACCGAGCACCACCTGATCGGCTGAAATTACTTCGGATGCTAAATTACTTTTTGGATTTTCAAGATCTTCAAAAGTGGGCATGAACCCAAGCCATCCCATAGAAGTGGCAAAGAAAACCAATAGAACAAGTCCGGCAATTCCTCCGTATATTATCCAGAAAATTTTGATGTATCTGTGGTAATCCTGTTTACCTGCTGCAGCCATAATAGAAATTAGATATTGTTTAAAGTTCATTGTTTAAGGTTTGGATTGCAAACTGCCAAACCAATTTCCAATAACTGTTTTATTCCATTTTCTCAATTCTTATCCCGACACTTTTAATCCCTTCAAGTCGTTCGGTTCGCATCGCCTGTTCGAATTCAAAGGTGTAAATACCTTTCTGATGGAAGCGCACTCCTTTTTTCAAAAAGAACCTGCAATCTTTCAAATCACCGAGACCTTTTCCGAGCCATTTGCCACGGTCATCAGCAAGAATACAATCAATAGTGTCACGTGAAATTTTTCCGTTCGGATAAATTGTATTCAGAAAAATAAAAAGATTGCTGAATTTAAAATCGCCACTGTTCCTGACATTGATAAAAACTTTGTTGTAAGAAGTGGTGTCATCAATCTGAACATCGAATTTCACTTTCTCATTTCTATCCCAATTGCCTTCAGGAATGTCTTTGAATTTATCATAAACACGCAGACGATCGCATGAAACCAATGATAATGCTATCAGGATAAAAACAAAAAAATATTTAGATCTGTTTAAAAGCGTCATTTTTTCACACGGTCAAATCTCGTAATATCATCCTGCCCGACGACATTTTCAAAATCTATTTTCTTTTCTTCATCCTCCATCTTGAATTCCTCAAGTTGTTCCGGAATTATATTTTTTGCATTTTTCAAAATTATATCCCTAACCTTTTCCACAGCAACAGGAATAAAAGAATCAGGAGCTGAGTCGTAGGAATACCACATGATGCCACGGAAAATATCGGTTTTCTGATGACGTGCATCACCTGCTTTTGTACGAAGTATTTTATCGCTGTTGGGAAAATCTTTCACAGCATCAAGGTAAACATCGTACTCATAATTCAGACAACATTTCAGTTTGCTGCACTGACCTGCGAGTTTCTGAGGATTCAGTGATAATTGCTGCACCCGTGCAGTGTTGGTCGAAACAGATTTGAAATGTGTGAGCCAGGTGGAACAACACAATTCTCTTCCGCATGACCCAATGCCACCAATCCTGCTTGATTCCTGCCTGACTCCTATCTGACGCATTTCAATACGAACCTGAAATTCCTCGGCCATGATCTTTATCATTTCACGAAAATCAACACGTTCGTCAGCGGTGTAATAAAAAATAGTTTTTGTTTTGTCGCCCTGGTATTCCACATCGCTGATCTTCATATCAAGCTTAAGCTCTACTGCAATTTTTCTTGCTTTGAACATGGTCGGCTGTTCCATTTCAATAGCTGAAACCCATTTTTCAATATCGGTAGATTTTGCTTTACGGTAAACTTTTTTAAAATCATCAGCATTGATCTTTACTCTTTTTTTCTTCATCTGGTACCAAACCAAATTGCCTGTCAGAGTAACAATTCCTATATCATGTCCGGGCAATGCTTCTACAGCAATGATGTCGCCAACTTCAACATCAAGACCAGCCGGAAGCTTGTAAAAGTCTTTTCTGCTATTCTTAAATCTTACCTCAATGTATTCGTAGTTCTTTAAAATATCAGGTGATGGAATGTCCTGCATCCAGTCGTAAACATCCAGTTTGTTACATCCGTGGCGAAAAACTGATTTTTTCCGTGGTATTATTTTAGGAGTACTGATACATCCTCTGGACAAGTGACCTCCACTGCCCATGATGTTATCAGATTTATTATTTTCGGTCATTTTATTCTCAAATTTAGCGCTGAATCTATTGATTGATGGTCGTTTTATCCGGCACTACTTTAAATTAAGGTGCAAAGTTAATAATTTTGAACTATAGACCGATAAAAATTAGAATGGTAATTAAACTGAAAACAAATTATTGATAAAGTTTGTTTTTCCGGAGTATTCATAATCGCCCGAAAAATAAGTGATCCCTGATCAATTATCTAACCTTTAATTTTGATCAGTTCTGTCATTTTCAAAGAAAGATCCATGAATAAAATCTTAGGATTTGCATTTCGCTCAATGTGGAAAATGGCCTCGTTAAATTCTTTGATGATCTGTACCGTATTATGAGAATTAATGAACGGAGAAAAATCCGTTGCAAATTTCAGTTCGTCACCTTCAGCCCTTACCAATTCCGGTTTCCCGGTGCTCACCATCATGCTTTCTCTGAAGATCCTGATAGCATTCAGCAGGAAAGTTTTTTGTTTTTCTCTGCCGGCTTTGGAAAATTGTTCCACCCATTTGGTAAGTTCAAAAACCGCATCTTTGTAGCACAACCTCATCCAGCTTTGCAACAAAGTGAAATTTGAATCATCTGCTGAATCCGACGCAAGTTGCATTGCTTCGATATAATTGCCCTCGGCCAATCTGATAATTTCATTGGCTCTTTTTGGAGTAAGTCCGCGCTTATTGACAAGCGCATGCATCAATTCTTTGTCAGCTATCCTCGGTACTCTGATGATCTGAGTTCTTGAAATAATTGTGCTGATAACCTGTTCATG